>JBJONJ010000489.1:0-5167 GCA_046051905.1 Verrucomicrobiota bacterium | reverse complement strand
CCAGCGCCGAGGCGGCGAGACCTTTTCCAAGTGAGCTGACGACGCCTCCGGTGACGAAAATGTATTTCATGGCTTTCTCTGTTCCGGGTTCGCGTTGGGGTCAAGCACGAGGAAAAAAATTGCCCGGTGAAGGTGGGCGGATGGTCGTGGACATCAGGCCACTTTTCAGTTTTCAGTTTCCAATTCACCATTTCCAATCCCTCGCAGATGTGCTCCGAGTAGCCACCCCGCATGAAACGCCTCTACCGCCACGCCCAGATCGCCAGCGAAGACTCGCCAAAGCTGCAAACCGCCGACGTGCTCGTCGAAGGAGACAAGATCATCGGCGTGGCCGCGAGCATCGAGAAAGCCGACGGCGCGGAGATCATCGACTGCACCGGCCGTGTCCTCATGCCCGCCATGTTTGACATCCACGTCCACGCCCGCGAGCCCGGGCAGGAGGAGAAGGAAAACATCGCCACCTGCGCGGAGGCGGCCATCAACGGCGGCGTCACCGGCTTCATCATGATGCCGAACACCGCCCCCGCCATCGACAACGGCGGGGTGGTGCGAGGCGTGCTGGAAAGCGCCCGCCGCACGCGCATCGGAACGGGCATCTTCACCAGTGGCGCCATCACGAAGGGGCGCCAAGGCGAGGAACTCGCCGGCATCGCCGCCATGAAGGCCGCCGGGGCCGTGTTGCTCACCGACGACGGTTTCCCGGTGGACAATCCGCAGGTGCTCCGCCGCGCCATGGAGTATGCCCGCGAGTTCGACATCCCCCTTGCCAGCCATGGCGAGGTCAAGGAGCTCAGCGGCAAGGGCTGCATGCACGAGGGCAGGATCAGCTACTCGCTCGGCCTGCCCGGGATCCCGGCCATTTCGGAGGAGATCTGCATCGCCCGCGACATTCGCCTCGCCGAATTCACCGGTGTGCATCTGAATATCCAGCATGTCAGCACCGAGCGCGGCATGGGCACCATTGCGCGGGCCAAGGACCGCGGCATCCGCGTCACTTGCGAGATCGCGCCGCACCATCTTCTCTTCAATCACGAGCACATCGGCGACTACGACACGCACTACAAAATGAACCCGCCGCTGCGCACGCCGGAGGACAACGCCGCGCTGCTCCAGGGCCTCAAGGACGGCCTCTTCGATGTCATCGCCACCGATCACGCCCCCCACACGCCCTTTGAGAAGAACCAGGACTTCGCCAGCGCCCCCTTTGGCATCACCGGCCTCGAAACGGCCCTCGTCTCGCTCCACGACCGCTTCATCCGTCATGGCATCCTCGACTGGAGCCTGATCGTGAAGCGCTACAGCGCCGAACCGCGCCGGATGTTCAAACTCCCGCCCGTACCCATCAAAGAAGGCAGCCTCGCCGAGTTCATCGTCTTCAATCCGCAGCGCACGACGACCTTCAGCCGCGACTTCATGAAGTCGAAGAGCGTGAACACGCCCTTCCTCGATCAGACGCTGCAGGGCATGGTCGAGCGGGTGATTCACCGCGGTGAGGAATTGCTGGCGCGGTGAAATGGCGGCTGGCATCGTGAGGCGTGCTTTTTGACGCCCACAATCATCTTCAGGACGAGCGGCTCGATCCGTGGCGGGAGGAGATTGTGGCCGGGATGGCAACCTCGGGCATTGGCGAGATGATCGTGAACGGATCATGCGAGGAGGACTGGCCTCAGGTGGCGGAACTGGCGCGGAAGCACGCCTGGGTGCGCCCGGCGTTTGGTTTGCATCCCTGGTCTGTGAAGGATCGCGGCCCGGAGTGGCTGGAAAGGCTGCGTGAGCATCTCGTGGCCCATCCGAGGGCCGTGGTGGGTGAGACTGGCTTGGACCGCTGGATTGAAAATCCGGATGTCGAGGCCCAGCTGGCTTGTTTTCGGGCCCAGCTGGCCCTTGCGGTGGCATTGGACCGGCCGATCACGATTCATTGCCTGCGGGCTTTTGGCCTGCTGGAGGAGGTTTTGAGGTCCATGAAACTGCCGCGACGTGGTTTTCTGCTGCATTCTTATGGTGGCCCGGCGGAGATGGTGCCGGCTTTTGTGCGCCTGGGCGGGTATTTTTCGGTGAGCCCGTATTTCGCCCATCCGCGGAAGAGTGCCCAGTTGGCCACCTTGGCGAAGATCCCGCTGGACCGGCTGCTGGCGGAGACGGATGCGCCGGACATGTGGCCGCCGCCCGAGGTGAATCCCCATCCGCTACCAGCCGCGGAGGTGAACCATCCTTTCAATCTCAGCGTGAGTTACGATCTCATCGCCAGCCAGCACGGACTCAGCCGTGAGGAGGCGGAAAAGGCGGTCGCGGAGAACTACCAGCGGCTTTTTGACGATTTGGAGGCTTGAACCGGCCCGCTCCATGCTTCAAGCGCTGGAAGGTATCCCAACCACCCCCGCCATGCGCAAAACGAAAATCCTTTGTACCCTCGGTCCCGCCACCGAAAGCCCTGAAGTCATCGCGGAACTCATCGCGAAAGGAGCCGACGTGATGCGCCTCAACATGAGCCATGCCTCGCATGACTGGGTGCGCATGGTGTATGGCCGCGTGCGGGAGGCGGCGGCGGCCTCGAAGCGGGAGATCGCTGTGCTGATGGACCTCACCGGCCCCAGCATTCGCACCGGCGATGTGGAGCAGCCCTGGCAGTTGCAAGTGGGCGATACGGTGGAGTTTCGCTGCAAGCCGGAGGCCACCGCCTCCACGCCGTACTCGGTGACGGTGAACTATCCGGAACTGGGCAAGGATTTGAAAGCCGGGGATGTCATCATGGTCGATGGCGGCATGATCCAGATCAAGGCCACCGAGGTGACGCAGAAGCATGTGATCGGCACCGTGCTGACCAAGGGGGAGATGAAGTCCCGCCGCCACATCAATCTCCCCGGCATCCCCGTGCGTCTGCCGCCGCTCACGCAGAAGGACTATGCGGACCTCGATCTCGGCGTGGAGCTGGGCGCGGATTTCTTCGCGCTGAGCTTTGCCCGTGAGCCGGGCCATATCCAGCATTTGCAACTGCTGCTGGAGCAGAAGCGCAGCCAGGCCCGCGTGATCGCCAAGATCGAAAACAAGCAGGCGCTCGACAACATCGACGCGCTGGTGGAATCCAGCGGCGGCATCATGATCGCCCGTGGCGACCTCGGCAGCGAAATGCCCATCGAGGACCTGCCGCTGATCCAGCGCCAGATCGTCGAGCGCTGCTCCTACCATGGTCGAAAGGTCATCGTGGCCACGCAGATGCTCGAAAGCATGATCGAGAACCCGGTTCCCACCCGCGCCGAGGTGACGGACATCTTCAATGCAGTCATCGAGCAGGTGGACTGCGTGATGCTGAGCGGCGAGACAAGCGTGGGACGCTATGCCACGAAGTGCGTGGAGGTGCTGCACACGGTGATCAGCCGCATTGAGCAGAAGTATCCCTCCGGCCGCTTCGCCAGCGATGCACCGCTGAAGACCAACAAGCACAAGACCGTGAAGGCCGCCATCGCGCTGGCCAACAGCATCGAGGGCTCGAAGCTGCTCGTGTTCACCCTCCGTGGTGTGATGGCACACCTGCTGGCACACCAGCGGCCGGAGTTTGCGCCCATTTTCGCCTTCACCCCGAACCTCCACGTCTCCCGCACGCTGGTGACCGCCCGCGGCGTGCATCCCTTCGTGCTCTCGTTTGAGGAAGGGAATCCTGAAAAGAGCATCCGTGAGGCCCTCGACATCTTGCGCCGGGAGAACTTCATCAAGCCGGGCGATCCCCTCGTGATCTTGAGCGATGCGCTTTACGATGGGGTGAATGTGGATGCCATTTTGCTCCGCGAGGCCTGATCAAGACTTGCAACAGGGCCCTGCTCATGGCGTAGTCTGTCTTGCTCATGCGTTCTCGTGCTATTCCATTGCTGACGCTTCTCATCCTTGCCGCCATTGGCCGGGCCGAGACGCGCTTCTTTGTGAGCACCGCCGGGACGCTGCTGGAAGCGGAACTGGTCTCCGTGAACGGAACCAACGTGGCGCTTCGCAAGAAAGACGATGGTAGCATGCTCAACGTGCCTCGTGCGACCCTGTGCAAGGAAGACCAGAACTACATCGACTTCTGGGCCGCGGCGCATCCCGAGATGGCTGCCCAGACAGCGGCGGCTCCAGTTCCCACCGCTCCCGTGAGCGGCGGTCCGAAGTTTTCCCTCTCCAGCAGCGTCCGCAGTGCGAAAAGCAGCCGTGGAGGCGCGGATGGCGGCTACCGCACCATCGACATCGCCTACAACATCGTCCTCCAAAGCCGTGAGGTGAAGCGTGACCTGACCGGGGCGAAGGCTGTCATGATCACCTTGGGCAAAGAGGCCGCTTCCGGAGGTGATGACCGTCTCTACGTCATGCAAAAGCTGGAGTGGGACGTAAACCTTCGGGCGCAGGGCAAATTTGAGCAAACCACGCCGGAGGTGCGCCTGTCCTATTACCAAGGTTCCAACTACCGCGACGGAGCCAAGGAATACGGCTACCTTTTCATGGTCGTCGATGCCGCAGGCGTGATCCAGCATGTGGATTGCACCCCGGATGGCAATCAAAAGCATGCTCAGGCCGCCCTTGGCTTCACCGCCCCCTCGGTGATCGACCGGGATTTCCGGGTCCTGCCCAATGCCACGTTTCACGATGACATCTTCGTGAATCGTTGATCCGCGATTGCATGCCCGGCGGCCCCCGCGCGATCATCCAGTCATGCATCACCCGTTTCACATCGACCTGCGAAGCCTCCCTGAGGATGGCAAGGACATTGCCGGCACGGAGGAGCCCTCCTTTTTCGCCCTTCCCGAAGGAGATCCCGTCCAGGCCATCTCCCCTCTGAACTACCAGCTTCATCTGGAAAAGGACGCCGGAGACGTGGTGGTCACCGGGCGGCTGGAGGCCGCCTTCCGCCTCGAATGCGGTCGCTGCCTGGAGCCCTTCGAGCATCGCCTGGTCATCGAGGGCTACCTGGCCGAAATCCCGATTGAGACGAATGGAACGATCAACTTGACGGATACCATCAGGGAAGATACTCTCGTCGCCCTTCCGAGCTACCCCCGCTGCGAGGACGGTAACGTCCGCCCCCGCCAGTGTCCCGCCGAAGGAAAGTTCGAACCCGCGCCAGAAATGCCCGCGGATGAGGCTGAAAACGCGGGCCGTGGTGTTTGGGATGCCCTGAACCAACTCAATTAAACCTCCGAAT
>JBJONJ010000488.1:0-5133 GCA_046051905.1 Verrucomicrobiota bacterium | reverse complement strand
GTCAAGGGCCTGCCCATGCCGGACACGATGAAGGCCTTCACCTCCAGCGGCACAAACTACCTCATCACCGTCAATGAAGGTGATGCCCGTGGTGATGACCGCGACATCAGCCGCTTTGGTGACATCGCAGGTGGTGACAGCATGAATACCATTCTTGATACCACCAACGTCTTCCCCACCACCCAAACTGGCACTCGTGCCAACAGCGTCATGGGCCGACTCAACGTCTCCCGCCTGGACGGTGACACGGGCGCCAATGGAGGCACCGCAGGTGACGGCAAGATCGACGAGGCCGTCATGATCGGCACCCGTTCCATGACCATCTGGAACGCCGACACCGGCGCCAAGGTCTGGGACAGCGGCCAGTCCACCAGCACCAACTTTGAAACGCTCCTCGCCAGCCTCGATCCCACCCGTTTCAATATGAACAATGGCCTCCCGAGCAACTTCGACACACGTTCTGATGACAAAGGACCCGAGCCCGAGGCGCTCACCATCGGCCAGTTTGGCAGCAGCCTGCTCGCCTTCGTCGGCATGGAGCGTCAGAACGGCCTCATGGTCTATGACATCACCAATCCGAACAACCCCACCTTCGTCAGCTACCTCAACAGCCAGGCAGACGGCCTCATCTCCCCAGAAAGCATGGTGTACATCCCCGCCGGTCAAAGCCCCACCGGTTCCGCCATCCTCATTGCCGGCTACGAAGGCACCGGCACCGTTGGCTCCGGCATCGGCGTGTATGCCGTCCCCGAGCCTTCGCGTGCGGTTCTCGCCCTCGCCGGCGTCTTCGGCCTCTTCCTGCGTCGTCGCCGCTGAGAGTCGGTTTCGTTGCACAAAAGGTGTCGATGAGCGGGAGTCACGGCGAATCCTGCCTAGGTGTCCCAACTCCATCTCATCGACGCCATCGGCCCATTTTTTCGCGGGCATGAGGCACGCACGATCAATTGGTCGAAGATCCCGTGGCACATCGTGCCGGTGAATGATGCCGCCTGGTGGGCACGCGTGCGTGAGGAGCTGCGGATCATCTGCTCCCAGGCATCCGCGTGGGGCTTTAATGCCGTCTCGCTCGATGATGTGGCGCATCTGGCGGATCATGAATGGCTGGAGCCGGAGCTGCGCACGCGTGTGGCAGCCTTTCGACGTGAGTTCGCGGCCTGTTTCGCGATCTGCGCCGAATTTGGCCTCCAGGTGTTCATCACGATGGATGTGATGAGTTGGACGCCTGCGCTGAAAACACGACTGGAGGCGGAGAAGGCCGATAAGGTGACATTTCTCGCCAAACTGCTCGATTCCTTCCTTGAAAGCTTGCCTCAGGTCGCGGGCGTGATCGCGAGAATCGGTGAGGCGGATGGCAAAGGCGTTCACGATGCGTTTCGCAGCGAATTGACGGTCAAAACACCGTCGCAGGCTCGCGAGCTGATCGAAACGCTGCTGCCGGTGTTTGAGAGGCATCAGCGGACCTTGGTGTTCCGCACGTGGACGGTCGGCGCGTATCCCATCGGCGACCTCATGTGGCATCGCGGCACATTTGCGCGGGTGTTTGACGGTCTGGAAAGCGACTCGCTGGTCGTCTCGATGAAATACGGTGAGAGCGATTTCTTCCGCTACCTGCCGCTGAACAAGAATTTCTTCCGCACGAAGGTGAAGAAGATCGTGGAACTGCAAACACGACGCGAATACGAAGGCTGCGGCGAGTATCCGAGCTTCACCGGTTGGGAGTATGAACGATATGTCCGCGAGCTGCGGCAAGCACCGGAAGTGATCGGCTGCATGGTGTGGTGCCAGACCGGCGGCTGGGTGCCGTTTCGCCGACTGGCGTTTCTCGATGCGGAGGCGCTGTGGATCGACTTGAACACGTTTGTGACGATCCAGGTGATGAAAGGCAGTCTCGTGGAAAGCGCCGTGCGTGCCTTTGTGAAGGAACGCGGCCTGCCGGATGCGGAGGCGCTGCTGGAACTGCTTCGCTTGAGCGATGAGGTCGTGCGCGAGCTGCTCTACACGGAGGAGTTTGCGCGGCAGAAGCTCTTTTTCCGCCGCGTGCGCATCCCGCCGCAGCTTCAGGTGTATTGGGGAAACATTTTCATCAATCACAGCATCAAGAAGCTGCTCACCCACTTCGTGAAGGAGCCGGAGAGCGGTTTGCGCGCCGCCGCACGTTGTCTGGATCGCCTGGATCAAATGCTGGTGCTCGCTCCGCAGGCCGGCGTGCCGGTGCTGGACGTCCAATTCATGCGCGACACCTTCCGGCTGCTCGCTTTGGCGCGTGAATACTACTTCACCGATTTCACCCCCGAGCTAGAAGCCCGTCTTCGCGAAGCCAAACGCGACTACAAAGCGAAGTGGCCGAAACGTGGCCTGCATGCCCGCTACCGCGTGAAGCTGGACTTCAAACCCTTCTGGCTGAAGCGCCGCTACCTCAGCTGGGCGCTGGAGCTCGTCCTGCGCCGACGCCGTGGCTACCGCATCATCGACCGCGTGGTGATGCTGGGCCTGCTCTCGATGATCTACCGCCTCATCGCCTGGAAACGCCCGCACTGGATCCCCGGCTTTGCCAAGGAAAGCGCGATGGGCGTGGATGTGGTGTTTCGGTGATTACTTCTTCCTGGCGGCCTTTTTCTTCGCCACGGCCTTTATCGGCTTTTTCGCGGTCTTAGGATGACGCAGGGCGTGCAGTTTTTTTTCGTCCGCACGGGTCTGCTCGTCTTTTTTGGAGCCGACTTTGAAATGGGCGAAGAGTTTGGCGATGATAGCGGCGTGCTTGTGTTTGATCTTGAGGTGGGCGCCCTGCTTGCCGGTTTTGATGAGGCCCACGGCGACGAGCTGCTTCAGGTGCGCGGCGAGGTCTCCTTCGCCAAGGCCGAGCACGGCGCGCAGCTCGGATACGTTGGGTTTATGCTTTTGCAGCAACTGGAGCAGGCGCAGGCGGTGAATGTCGTTTAACGAGGCTAAAAACGGAAGAAGGCTGGTCATGGTGACCGCCAGAGTCGTCGAGAAGCCTTCCCCGCGGCAAGAGGAATGGCTTCTGTGTCAAAATTGTCACATATTCACACTTTCCTTGTGGAATGGGCGTGAACTCAAATCGCCAGCACGCCGGTGCTGCTGCCTAAGGTGTCGGTCTCGATGCCCATGTTTTGCATGAGGCGCACAAAGAGATTGCACATCGGCGTGTTGTTCTTCGCGTCGCCAGTGATGTGGCGGCCGTGTTTGAAGCCACCACCAGCGAGAAGCAGCGGCAGGTTGTGCCAGTCGTGCGAGTTGGCGTTGCCGAGGTTGCTGCCGTAAAAGACGGCGGTGCTGTCGAGCAGGTTCTTCGCGCCTTCTTTCTTGGCTCTGAGGCGATCAAGCAGGCCGTTGAGCGCGGTCATCTGGGCGGTCTCGATGAGACGGAGCTGCGCGATCTTTTCGGGGTCCTGGCCATGGTGCGAGAGATTGTGGTGATCCGCTTTGACGCCAGGGATGGTGGGCACGTCGCCACGCCCCTGAACCATGATGGTGATGAGGCGTGTGCTGTCCGTTTGGAAGGCGAGTGGGACGAGGTCAAAGAGCAGATTCATGCGCCCGATGAGGTCTTTCTCGTCTTGCAGGTCTTTCGGCGGCTGTGCATCGACTTTGGGCTTCGGCTTCTGCACCCAGGCCTCGGCTTTTTGCAGGCGCTGCTCCATCTCACGCACCGAAGTAAAATATTCGTCGAGCTTGTCTCGATCCGCGCTGCCAAAGCGCTTCTCCAGCCGCTTCGCCTCCTCGCCCACGGTGTCCATGATGCTGCGGCCTTCGTGGAGCTTGCGCATCTGCGTTTTGATCTCGTCCGGCGTGCCGTCGAGGAAGAGCTTGGCGAAAATTTTCGACGGACGCGACTCGGCGGGGATCATCACGCCGCTGCGCGTGTAGCTCTGACTGTTGCCGCCGCCCGTGTTCCATTGCAGTGAGGGGTAGCGTGTTTCGTAGCCGATCTTTTCCGCGATGAACTGATCCACCGAGATCGTGTTGCGAAAGCCGCCCAGTCCGGGATGCCTCGCGCCCGTGAGCCAGGTCAATTCGGAGGAATGACCATCGCGTCCGTTTTGATCCGGATTGCTCAGATTCGACAGGATGCTGAAATCACCGCGATGCGCCTTCAAGGTCTCAAGATACGACGTGCTCTTGTAACCCTCGCCCGCCTCCGCCGGGAAAAAGTCCGGCCCATAAATGCCCAGCGAGGTACAGATCGTCACCAACCGCTTCGGCGGCACCGCCTCCGCCGCGAGCACTCGCCTTCCCCACATCGCATCGAGAAACGGCAGCGCGAGCGAGACGCCGGAGGAGCGGAGGAAGGTGCGGCGGGAGAGAGGAGCGGCGATGGAGGGTTTCATGGCGTGGCGCGTGAGACAATCAGACAATGAGAAGCGGAGACAAGGGGAGATTACCCGCCAACGTCAGGGCTTTTTCGTGAGACACCACTGTTCTGGATGGTTCTGGATGGTTTTGCATGTTCACGAGCATCGCGATGATGTCGTCGAGTTCTTGATACAGCGGACGTGTGGCCTCAGCCTGAAGATAGCCGGATTCCACAGCAAATTGCAGCCAGACTTGAGATTCCGCTGCTTCACCTTCGCTGTCGTTGAGTTTGCTGACGAAGGACGCCTGATAGCGTCGCTTGCGCCAGCCTTCGGCGATGTTGGCCGCGATGGAACGCGACGAACGCGGCATTTGGTCGGTTAAAGAATACTTCTCTTCCCCGGGAAAGCTTTTGCTCAGCTTGAACAGCTTCATCGCGACGGCGCAGGCTCGCTGATAGACCTCGAGGTCCGTGTGGCGCACGACCTTCTTCTTTCTCCCCTTCTCATGGTCTGGTTGTCTCATTGTCTTGATTACTTCCTCCGAAACGTCTCACTGAGCACCAACTCGGTGACGAAAGTCTTCAAGCCACCGCCTTGCTTCAATGACTTCGCGACGATGTCGGCGACAGCTTGGCCATCGGCATAAATCGGCGCGGCGCCGGTGGCGTAGGTGAGGAGTTTTTCGGTGAGGCAGCGTTGGACGTCGGCGGGCTGGGCGAGGAGGAGTTGTTTGAAGTCTTTGATGTCCTTGAAGGTGCGGCCGTCGGCGAGTTGGCCGGTGGGATCGACGGGGAGGGAGACTTTGTATTGCCAGACG
>JBJONJ010000487.1:0-7466 GCA_046051905.1 Verrucomicrobiota bacterium | reverse complement strand
GCCGGCTCCAGGCAGGGCGCTGAGGAAGAAGTAGCGTGGAGAACGCAAGACATCCCCGACTTCGCGGATGGCCATGCAGAAGAGCAGTTCGTTGAGGCGCTGGTGAGCCTGAGGATGACGCTCCAAGTGGCTTTCGAGGAAGGCTCGCAGGCGGCGGTTGGCGGCAAATTCGATCATCACGGTGCCGATATTGAGGAAGGCGAGCAGTCCGAAGATGCCGGCGAAGGCAAGAATGGCGACTCGTGGCACGAAAACGCGTCCGATCATCAGGCCGACGACAACGAACAACGCGGCGACAGGCAGGTAGCGGCACATGCGGATGACGGTTTGACGCCACTTGAGCTCTCCGAGACCTTCCGCGCCGGTTTGCAGGGCATGGGCGGCCTCGTGCAACGCGGTGGCCCAAGTGCTCAAGCTGGTCCCCTGGGCGGTGCTGTGGTGCAGAAAAAGACGGCGGCGCACTGGATCAAAGTAATCGGTGACGATGCCATTGTGCTCCACCACCTGGACATCCATGACTCCTTCGCTTTCGAGGAATCTCAGGGCGATCTCCGACCCGGTGTAGGCCGTGGGGCTGGTGACACGGGAACCTTTGGCCATCATGCCCGCATACTTTCCAGCCGCCCATTGGCTGATGCCAAATGCAAGAGCCGCAAGGACGAGGAGAACGATGAAAACCATGACGTTACCCTTGGCGTGGGGCTCGATTCACCGCAACTGGTCAGTCGGCCTTCCGGTAGGCGACGATGCCCTGGGCGATGCCCTCAGCAATGCGAGCACGAAATTCGCCTGTCATCATGCGGGCCCGCTCGGAGGGATTGCTGACGAAACCGCACTCGACGAGCACGGCAGGATTTTTTGTGGTGGCGCGGATGACGTGGAAGTTGGCACTTTTGACGCCGCGATGGATCATTTTGGTGCGCTGCACGAGATAGGCTTGGATGTAGGCTGCGAGTGTGTAGCTCGAAGAGAAGTGGTAATAAGTCTCTGCTCCCGCGCCGCTGCCGCCGCGGTTATAGTTGTAGTGAATGCTGACGAAGATCGCGTTGCCGGTTCGGTTGCCGGCGGCGGAGCGGTCTTGCAGCGGGATAAAGACATCGCGGCTGCGAGTCATGATAACCTTCAGGCCCTGCTTTTTGAGCAACTGCTCGACCCGACGGGCAGTGTCGAGAGCGAGGTGCTTCTCATAGACGTAGCCGATGGCCGCGCCGCGGTCATGAGCGCCATGGCCGGGATCGAGAATGACCGTATCGAAAGCTCGGGCGGCAGTTGCTGTCAGCAGCAGGATGACGAGGCCAAGAACAGGCCATCGAGACATCATGGAGGAGATCGCGGCAAATCGGGAAATCAGGGCGCGTGAGAAAGACATGAGGCGGAAGAGAGCGAGGCCTGGACCACATCACATGCATGCGACGCATGGCCGGCACAGTAAGCGATGTGGACGTGAAAGGGTCAAGATGGATTTCTCATCGCATCTTGAACAGCATAAAAAATCCGCCGGATGTACGCATCCGGCGGATCAGGATCAAACGATGATCAAATCAGTTGCCGAGCGGAGAAGGCGCGGCTCCGGGAACTGGAGCAGCGGGAGGAACTCCAACTGGTGCCTGGCCAGGAAGAGGCTGTCCAAGAGGTTGGCCGAGCTGGCCAGCGCCCGCACCACCCAAGGGGCCACCAAGAGGGCCACCCAGCGGACCACCGAGGGGATTGTTGGGGTCCATCATCTGGCTAGGAGCGCCTCCCATGCTGCTGGCGGCACCATTTGCCTGTATATTGAGCACTTGCTGCACCTGTCCTGGAGTGGCCTGGGTGAACATGTCGAGTCCACCGGCCATCTGCTGGACGGTAACCATGCCGGTGCTGCCTTTGAGCTTTACAACCTCAGCACCGCCATCGTTTCGTCCAATGATGATCTCGCTGCCAGGCCAGGTGCGTCCTGGCTTGATCTGGCCGGCGAGGCTGGCATTCCACTGGGGAGGCCAGGTGGCCGCTGCGACATTTTCATAAACCAGCGGAATGTTGCCAGCGCTGGTGTCAGTGAGGCCTTGGGTCATTGCCCAGTGGTTTTCGCCAGTGCCAAGAGCGTTACCAAAGTTGGGAGGGGTGCCGAGGTTGGCATCCGGATTATAACCCGCAGGGCAGCCGAAGATGCGCTCATCGGTCACGAGCTGGTCTTGAATCATGAAACGGAAGGCATCGTTCGAGTTCATGGCCGTGCCGCCGGTGTAGGGATTCTGCACGGAGTCAGGATACTGGCTGTTGTATCGGGTGGCGAACTGCTTCATCGACACGATGACCTGTTTGCAGTTGTTGACGCCCTTCATCTGGTTGCCCTGGCGTTGGACTGAGTTGAATGCGGGGACGGCGAGACTGGCGAGGATGGCGATGATGGTGATCACCACCAGAAGCTCGATCAGCGTGAAGCCGCGGTTGTTTTGTTTTTTCATCTTATGGATACGAGTATGTTTATGGGTTGGAAGTGCACACGCAAAGCGGGTGTTTTTCGTGAGCATCTAGGATTAGAACAAAACGGCTCCGAGTTGGCGAGACAAATTTTGAGCCTTTTCGCCCCGTTCGCGACGGCCGTTCGCGGCGATTGACAAGAGTTTGCTCCCCTCCTTTGTAGGCGGCCCGATCCCCACCAACACGGCCACCTCGAGTCTTCCCACTGCCATGATCTACAACAATATCGTCGAAACCATCGGCCGCACGCCACTTGTGAAACTCAACAAGGTCACTGCTGGCCTCCCGGCTACCGTCGCCCTGAAGTGCGAGTTCTTCAATCCGCTGGGCTCTGTCAAGGACCGTATCGGCATGGCCATGATCGAGGATGCAGAGAATAAAGGCATCCTGAAGCCCGACACCATCATCGTCGAGCCCACCAGCGGCAATACCGGTATCGCATTGGCCTTTGTGGCCGCCGCGAAGGGCTACAAGCTCATCCTCACCATGCCCGAAACGATGTCGCTGGAGCGTCGCACGCTCCTCGCCCTGCTCGGCGCGGAGCTCGTGCTCACCGAAGGCCCGAAGGGCATGAAGGGGGCGATCGCCAAGGCTGAGGAGATCGTCAAATCGACGCCGAACGCGTGGATGCCGCAGCAGTTTGAAAACCCGGCCAATCCTGCTGTGCACATGCGCACGACCGCCGAGGAGCTTTGGAACGACACCGATGGCAAGATCGACATCCTCGTCGCCGCCGTCGGCACCGGTGGCACCATCACGGGCTGCACGGAAGTCATCAAACCGCGCAAACCGAGCTTCCAGGCCGTCGCCGTGGAGCCGGAGGCCTCCCCGGTCATCAATCAGACGCTTGCCGGCCAGCCTGTGCAGCCCGGCCCGCATAAGATCCAGGGCACTGGCGCCGGTTTTGTGCCCGCGAACCTGCATTTGAAGGACAGCGCTGGAAACGCGCAGATCACCGAGTGCATCAAGGTGAGCAATGACGATGCTTTCGCCATGGCACGCCGTCTCGCCAAAGAAGAAGGCATCCTCGTCGGCATCAGCACCGGAGCCAACGTCTGTGCCGCCATCCAGGTGGCCTCCCGTCCGGAAAACGCCGGTAAACTCATCGTCACCGTCGCCTGCTCCACAGGTGAGCGTTACCTCTCCACCGCGCTAGCTGATGAGGCGCGTGCCAAGGTGGGAGCCTGATCAAACATTACGGAACTGAGAACCGAGATTACTTTTGTGAGCCAAGAACCCACCAACAACCCCGCCGCCTTCGCCCCTTCAGCCGAGGAGCAGGCGCTGAACAGCCAGTTCAAAAAGATTCTCGCCGTCTGCGGCGTGATTGTCGCTGGTCTTTCCGCCTATGGCATCATCCAGCACAATGCTCGTGTGGCGGCTGAGGCGGCCGCCGAGGCTTTCACGGGCGCGAAGACCGCCGATGACTGCGATCTCGTGGTAAAGAAGCACGCGGGCACTCCGGCCGCCGCAAATGCCTTGCTTCTCAAGTCCACGCTGCATTGGGAGAAGAATGAGAAGACCTCCGCGGTGGAGGCCCTCAAAACTTATCTGGCGCAGCACAAGGATCACGCCTTCTACAAAGAAACGCTGCTCACGCTCGCCACCCGCCTCGAAGCGATGGGTGAGAAGAGCGAGGCCAAGGCCGCTTACGAGCGCGTGATTGCCGAACTGGCCGGTTCGGAGCTCGCCCAGCTCGCCCAGATTCGTCTGGGAGACATGCTGTGGGCGGATGGCAAGGAAGACGATGCCAAAAAAGCTTATGAAGAAGCTGGTTCGAAATTCCCGGGAGTGACCGCCTTCGAGGGAGATGGGAAAACGCGTCTCGAATGGATCGCGGCCAATTTGCCAACCAAGGAGGTCGATCCTCCTCCGGCACCCAAACCTGATCCGAAGGCTGCTCCGGCCACGCCAGCCATGCCGAACATCAAGCTCAATTCCGTTGAAGGCGGGCTCAGCCCCACGATCAAAATCGGTGATGCTCCGGCCATGTTGCAGCCAGCAGCCGGCGGGCCTGGTTCTCCGACCTCTCCAGCTCCAGTCACGGTTCCTGCTGCAGGTTCGCCGGGCGCACCGAAGCTCTTGGAGCCCGCTCCCAAACTCGAAGTGCCTCAATCGGCCACCTCACCGGCAGTTCAGGTTCCTGCGGCGGCTCCCCCTGCTGCCCCTGCTCCCACGCAGGTTCCTCCGGCACCTGTTCCGGCAAAGCCCTGAGTCCAAGGTTGCGAGACCAAGAGTTTCTCCTTGAACAATCAGGCCGCGTTGTGGTCTGCTTGTGCCACCATGAAAACAACCTTACTGCTTTTTCTCCTGGCCGTCGCCTTCCTGTTGTCGAGTTGCGCCTCGAATTCACCGCAATCCCGCATCGAGAGCAATCCGCAACTCTTCAACAAACTCAGTGCGAAGGATCGCGAACTCGTCACCCAGGGCATGATTCGCGAAGGCATGACGAAGGACGGCGTTTTCCTCGCCTGGGGCGCTCCCGATCAGACGGCTGCCGGGCGCAAAAATGGACGTGAAATCGAAGAGTGGACCTACGTTGGTCAGCGCCCTGTGCGCACCATGTCCATGAATATGGGATTTGGCTATGGCTGGGGCGGAGGTCCTTGGGGCTGGGGCGGTGGCCCCTGGGGCTGGGGACCCGGCTGGGGACCCGGATGGGGCACGGATGTGATATATGTGCCCTATACCGCAGGCGTCGTCGGCTTCCGCAGTGGCCTCGTGACGGAGTGGAAAGCGGCGCGTCGGTGAAAGCCGGCGTTTACGCCGGAGCGAGGAGTTTCAAGAGGTTCCGATCAGGCGAAGAATCCGGGGTTTCATGGCGTTCCTTCCGCCCCATGAAACTTCTCACCCTCGCCACCACCCTCGTTGCCGCGGCCTCTCTCTGCGCTGCGGACGCCCCCAAGTCCGTTTTTGATGTTCCTTTGAAGGACATCGACGGCAAAGACACCTCTCTCAAAGCCTATGAGGGTAAGGTCATGCTCATCGTCAACGTTGCCTCGAAGTGCGGGAAGACCCCGCAGTATGCCCAGCTCGAGCAGCTCAATCAGGAGTTCAAGAAGGACGGTCTCGCTGTCCTCGGCTTCCCCTGCAATGACTTCGGCAAGCAGGAGCCGGGCACGACTGAGGAGATCAAGGAATTCTGCTCCACGAAGTACAAGGTGACCTTCCCGATGTTCGACAAAATCGTCGTCAAAGGCCCGGAGAAGCATCCCCTCTATCAGGTGCTCAGCGGCCCGGATTCCCCCTTCCCGGGCGATGTGAAATGGAACTTCGGCAAATTCCTCGTCGGCAAGGATGGTAAGATTCTGAAGCGCTTTGAGCCCGGTGACAAGCCGGACGCTCCTCAGGTCGTCTCCGCCATCAAAGAAGCGCTCGCCGCGAAGTAAGCTGCTCGCATCAGATTTCCCAGCCGCGTTGGTTTCCATCCCAGCGCGGCTTTTTTGTGCCTCAGCGGGCGCCGGGCAGGTAGCGGCGGTAGAGAGCCTCCAGCTTGTCGAGCATCACGTCGATGCTGTGATGCCGCTCCACCATGCAGCGGCCTTCCTGGCGCATCCGGTCAGTCTCGGCTTTTTGCTCGATGGCCTCAACAATGCGGCGGGCAAGGGCCTCGTGGTCGGTGGCGGGGAAAATGCGGCCGGTTTGTCCCTCCCGGATGATCTCCGGGATGCCGCCGCAGTCGCTCCCGACGACTGCCGTCTGGCAGGCCAGTGCCTGGAGGCCGATCTGGGGGACGCCTTCGTGGGCTTTGGAGGGGATGCAGAGCACGTCGAGGGCTCGAAGGGTTTCAGGGATGTCTTCGCGGTGGCCTAAAAAGGTCACGGCAGGCCCCACTCCATGGCTGATGGCGATCTGTTGATACACCGGCAGATCCCCCCCCCCTACCACCACGAACTGGATCGGCTGCCGCTGCTTGCGGAGCAGGTGGATGGCGCGAAAGAAGGTATCGTGGCCTTTCCAGTAGCGCAGCACGCTCACCATGCCCACGACAGGCGTGCCGGGCTGCACGGGCAGGGTGGCGCGGGGGCCTTCCTGGGTGAAGCGGTTCGTGTCGATGCCGGTGGGCAGCGTCGTGATGTCCTCGGCGGCGAGGGGGAAAATCCGCCGGAAATGGGAGGTGATACGGTCGCTGGTGGTCAGGACGTGGTCGGCAAAAGTCGTGAAGGCGTGCTTGCTGATGCTGGGGTGCGGGTAATCGACGTCGATGTGCCGGCTGCGGATCAGGAATGGCGTCCGGGCCAGGCGGGCGGCGATGCCGAGCAGCCAGCCATCCCGGGAGCTGTGGGTGTTGACGATGTTGATCTTATTTAGGCGGAGCCAGAAGGCCAGTTGGAGGGCATCGAGGGGGAGGCGTTTGCGGTCAAACAGGCAGGGCACGACTCCAATGCCGAATTCCTTGGCCCGCCTCAGCACCTGGGACTCCGGGTGAGCCACTAGGAACACCTCGTGGCCACGCATTTGAAAACCTCGCAACTCGGCCATCACCCGGTGCTCTTGACCTCCCCATCCCCGCGAGCTTTCGGAGTGCAAGATGCGCCATGAGCGGCGGGCGGGCGAGGGGGGCAGGGGATCGAGGGCGGGCATTGCTTTTCCTTGTCTCAAGGCTGGAGGGAATGCATCGAAAAAATCATCCCGAACTCGAGGGGGAGGGCTCAAATTGCAATGCTTTCGGGGAGTGCTTTATGTTGCGTGGAGAGCGTTACATTTGGCATTTGATGATCAAAACAGCAGAGGCTGTTCCTCATCCAGGTTAGAGGCCTTTCCGCGTTTCTTTTTGGGCTTCTCTTCAATGACCTCAAACTCTTCGGCAGGCATAAATGCAGGCTCAGGAGTGGTGGTTGGCGTGCTAGATTCGACGAACGGCTCACTCGTGAAGTTTTGAGGCGGCGGCGAAATGGCAAGATTTTGAGCTTCCTCTACTGTCGTGGAAGTTGCTTGAGTGGTTATTACGGTCTCAACGTCATTAGGTTTTTCTTCCTCAGTCACCTCAATGGGAGCAAGAA
>JBJONJ010000486.1:0-3746 GCA_046051905.1 Verrucomicrobiota bacterium | reverse complement strand
GCGCCTGCCGCGTCACTCAAAGGCCTACCGAAACTTTGCCGAGGAATACCGCCGCCTGCAAAACGAGCGCATCGCCGCCTTCCGCGAATACATCGCCGATGTGAATGCGGGCCGCTTCCCCGAGCGCAGTCACCTCACGGAGATGGATGCGGCACTGCTCGAAGAGGTGCGTAGCTCGCTACAGCCGACCGCGTGAGCCTTCGCTGAGGCAAATCCACGCGGAGAATCCGCCCTGGCATGCGTTCTTCTCCGCCACCATGAAGTACGCGCTCCTTTCTCTCCTCTTCTTCAGCTCCACCTTGCTGGCCGCGGAGCCGTTTCTCGAAAAACAGGATCTCTTCACGACCGGCGATGATCCCGCTTTCAACATCTACCACATCCCCGGCATCGTCGTGACGGCCAAAGGCACCGTGCTGGCCTGGTGTGAGGCACGCAAGGGCGGCGGTGACTGGTCGGACATCCGCATCCTGCTGCGCCGCAGCACCGATGACGGCAAAACATGGAGCCAGCCGCAAAGCATCGCCGATGTGCCCGGGCCGAAGCAGAAGAACCCATTCGCGTTGCGCCTCAAAAACGTGGACACCACGCAGGTCACCTACAACAATCCGGTGCTCATCGCGGGCAACGACGGCACCGTTCACATGCTCTTCTGCCTCGAATACGAGCGGGCCTTTTACCAGCGCAGCAAGGACGATGGCCTCTCCTGGTCAAAGCCGGTCGAAATCACCTCCACCTTCGACGCCTTCAAAAAAGACTATGCCTGGAAGGTGCTCGCCACCGGTCCGAATCACAGCATCCAGCTCAAAACCGGACGCCTCGTCGTGCCCGTGTGGCTTTCCACGGGTGAAGGTGGCAATGCTCACCGCCCCAGCGTCACCGCGACCATTTACAGCGATGATCAAGGCAAGACGTGGAAGGCCGGTGACATCGCCGTGCCCTGCACGGATGAATGGATCAACCCGAACGAAACCGTCGCCATCGAACTCAACGACGGTCGGGTGATGCTCAACGTGCGCAGCGAATCCAAAGCGCATCGCCGCCTCATCACCACCAGCCCGGATGGCGCCACGAACTGGAGCACGCCGAAGTTGGATGAAGCTCTGCTGGAGCCGATTTGCATGGCCGGCATCGTCCGCTACGACCACGGCGGCAAGCGCCTCATCCTCTTCTCGAACCCTCACAACCTCGAAGGTGGTCGAGAAGGCAAACCCGAGCCAGGCAAGAGCCGCGCCCGCAAAAACGTCAGCATCAAAATCAGCCGCGATGAAGGTCAGACTTGGCCCGTCAACAAACTCCTCGAAGACGGCCCCAGCATGTATTCCGACATCGCTGTGACTCAAAACGGCACCATCCTGTGCTTCTACGGTCGCGGCACCAAACCGGGCTTCGCAGGCTCCGGTTTGACCGTGGCCCGCTTCAATCTCGAATGGCTCGAACAACCATGAAGTCACTGCTCTTTCTTCTTTGCACCTCTCCAGCCTTTGCCGCCATTCACGAAGCCGATGTGTGTGTCTTCGGCGGCACCTCCGGCGGTGTCAGCGCCGCCGTGCAGGTCGCACGCATGGGCAAGACGGTCATCCTTGCTGAACCCGGCAAGCATCTCGGCGGCATGACGAGTGGCGGACTCAGCGCGGTGGACATTGGTGATCCGCGCAGCGTCGGTGGCATCGCTCGCGAGTATTTCACGCGGCTTGTCGGCAAGTATGGGAAGAAGCTGGAGTGGGATCAGCCCTTCAAAAGCACCGGCGGCCCCGCGACAGGCGGCGCGTATGCGATTGAGCCGCATCAGGCGGAGCGCGTGTTTGATGAGATGGTCAAAGAAGCTGGTGTGAAGGTGCTTCGCGAGGCACGACTAGCCTCGGCGGTAAAAAGTGATGCGGCCACTCCTGGCCGCAACGGTGCGGGCAAGAGTGCCCGCATCACTTCCATCACCCTCGAAAACGGCGATGTGATCCGCGCGAAGATGTTCATCGACACGACTTACGAAGGCGATCTGATGGCGAAAGCCGGTGTGAGCTTCACTCTGATGCGCGAGGGCAATGCGAAGTATGGCGAGAGCTTCAACGGCATCCAATACGACGCGAAGTACAAGCCGCGCAGTGGTCACTTGCAGCCGGGGGCGAATGGTCGCGTGAAAGGTGGTCAGGGCGTGTGGGATCGCGATTTCCCGCTCGATCCGTATGTCGTGCTCGGTTGTCCCGACAGCGGTGTGCTGCCGCTGATCGAACTCGACGAGGTCGGCAAGCCCGGCGATCCCGCGCCCGGTGTGCAGGCCTACTGTTACCGGCTTTGCCTCACCACCGCGGCGGATCGCCTGCCCATCACGCCACCTGCCGATTACGACGCGAAGACCTATGAGATCGTCGCCCGCTTCATCGAGGCCTGTTTGCACAACGGCGACGACATGGACCTGCGCTGGTTCTCGAAGCACGATCCCCTGCCGAACGACAAGTGGGACTTCAACACCGCCACCTTCGGCGGCAATCTGCCCGGTGCGAGCCACTCGTGGCCAAATGCGAGTTACGCGGAGCGCGAGAAGATCGCCAAGAAGCACGAGAACTACCATCGCGGCCTGCTGCACTTCCTCGCCACGGACAAACGCGTGCCGGAGAAGGTGCGGAAGGACATGCAGCGCTTCGGTTTGCCCAAAGATGAGTTCCCCGACACCGCTGGCTGGCCACACCAGCTCTACATCCGCGAGGCGCGGCGCATGGTGAGTGATCTCGTGCTCACGGAGCATCACACTTTCGGCAAAACCCTCGCGCCGAAGTCCATCGGCCTCGGCAGCTACGGCACGGATGCGCATGAGATCCGCCGCATTGTCAAAGACGGCGTCGTCATCCGCGAAGGCAAGCTCGCCGGAGGTCGCGGCGGCTTTGGTCCTTATCAGATCGGCTACGACGCCCTCGTGCCGAAGCGCGGCGAGTGTTCCAACTTGCTCGTCACCTTCGCCCTGAGCGCCAGCCACACCGCGTTCGCCAGCATCCGCATGGAGCCCGTCTTCATGATCACGAGTCAAAGCGCAGCGACAGCCGCCGTGATGGCTTTGGAAGATGGGAAAGCCGTGCAGGAGGTCGATTACGGCAAGCTGCGGTCAAGACTCGTCGAAGAGGGTCAGGTGGTGGAATGGCGTGAATGAGTTGGTTTTTTCCTTCGTTCACCGGCCAGCGTCCATCCTCCCACCATGCGCCTGCTTACCTTTCTCATCACGGCTGTTTCGGCCTTCATCATTCCTCATTCATCATTGGCCGCAGGCCCACTGAACGTCCTCTTCATCGCCGTCGATGACCTGCGGCCGGACATCGGCTGCTATGGCGTGAAGCATGCGAAGACGCCGAACATCGACCGACTCGCGGCACGCGGCATCGTTTTCGACAAAGCCTACTGCGCCCAGGCGGTGTGCAGTCCCTCACGAACGGCGATCCTGACCGGCCTGCGACCCGACACGACGAAGGTGTGGGACCTCGACACGCACTTCCGCGATGCGCAGCCGAACTGCGTGACCTTGCCGCAGCACTTTCGCCAAAACGGCTACCACACCTCCGCGCTCGGCAAGATCGAGCACCACGGTTTTGAAGACGGCCCATCGTGGACCGAGCCACGCTGGTTCCCGAGCGGCGAGATGGTCAAGGTGGACGAGCATGACTGGACGAAGCACACGATCACCCGGTTTGAAGGCGTGCCGAGCGAGTTCGCCAAGCCGCTCGAAGACGTCGCGAAGCGCAAAGGCGGCAAAGCAGGCAAAA
>JBJONJ010000485.1:0-3746 GCA_046051905.1 Verrucomicrobiota bacterium | reverse complement strand
GTGCCGGAAAATCGGGTTCCATTGCTTCGAGGCCATAAAAGAGGGCGACGGTCTGGTCGCAGACTGCCCTGAGGCACCGATCCGACTAGGCGCGGCAGACCGCGCCCCGGTTGGGCGCGCTCCCCTTGTCAAAGTCGGATGCGATGGGCGGTAAAACTGGCGGTTTTGGTGAGGTCCCGCTGCCGTTGCTGGCAGCACGCAAATTGCTTTATGTCAGATAAAGGGGGGGCGTAAAAATCGTGGGTGAAGTTCCGCTTGGTGTTTAACAGCCAGCACGGGTTCCGAATAGGGAAAATGAGGTGCCTCTGCAAATTTCTTTGGTCTTGCGGGCAAAGGTCATGATTTTTCCCTCCGCAATGAAGGTTTTATCCCAGGCGAATGCTCATTCTGCGCCCAAACGATTGGTTTTGCGCCCGGCCATTGATTGGGGGAAGTTTTTTTCGGGTGCTGGGAAGTTCTGGTGGACGCCAGACTTACCCGCTCGTTTGGCCGAATGGTTCACTTTCAGCGCAAAATGGCTGGCATGCTCATCAGGATCGTTCGTTTCTCTTGCAGAACGGGTCACATGTCCGTCCGAACAGCTGGTGCCAGTGTCGAACCGGTTTGCGGGCGCGAATCTGGCTGCCCGGCGTCTTTTGGCCGGTTTTGCTCCCGTGCAGCGCGGCTATGCGTTGTTGCAAAGCAGTTTTGCTCCCGCCTCCAACTGTTCGGATCTCCATCCGGGCGGTTCTGGCGTCTGCCAGAACTTGCCTGTTCTGCATCTGAAATGTCGGTCTGCCGCAACGGCTTGAGGTGGTGAAAAATCCTTGTCGCCTCCGGCGGATTGCGGTTTCATCGGCGCTCCTTCGAAAACACGCCATCCCCGAATGACCGATCTCCACCGTCGCATCGCAGCCGCCCAGGGCTATGTCGAGCTGGGCCTCCACACGGAGGCCCGCGAGGAGCTGGCGGCGCTGCCGGTGGCGGCGCACAGCCGGGTGGATGTGATCGAAATCACGCTGCTCTGCCTGATGGACGAGCGCCGTTGGGAGGAGGCTTTTGCGCTGGCCTCCAACCTTTGCCAGCAGGAGCCTTCGGAACCGGGAGGCTTCATCCACGCGGCTTTCTGCCTGCATGAGATGAACCGCACCGCCGAGGCGCTGGACTTTCTCGGCCGCGGCCCTGCCTCGCTTCGCACGAAGCCGGTCTATTTTTACAACATGGGCTGCTACCACGCCAAACTCGGCCAGATGGACAAGGCGCTCCGGTATCTGCGGCAGGCCTTTGAGATGGACCCGGACCTGCGGCGCTATGCGCGGAAGGATGCAGACCTCGCCGCGCTGCGTGAGCATCTGAAAACTGGCACGCCCGCATGATCACGCCAGTCTCGCCCCGGCAGCTCGCGGCAGTGACCGCATGGTTTGAGGAGAGTTTCCGCACCCGCGGGGAGATGGGAGCCTCCGTCTCCATCTGGCAGGAAGGGCGTGAAATCCTCAGCCTCGGTCACGGCCACTGCGACCGTGCTCGCACACGAGTGTGGACGCAGGACACGCTGGTGCCGGTATGGTCCGCCACGAAGGCACCTGCCGCGGTGTGCTGCCTGATGGCTCTCCACGAGGCCGGGCTGCCGCTCGATTGCGCGGTGGCGGAAGTGTGGCCGGAATTCGTCGGTGGTGGAAAATCGGACGTGCGCTTTTTGCATCTGCTCACGCACACCGCCGGCCTGTGTGCCCTTGATGAACGCGTGCCGATCTTCAACTACGAGGCGGTCGTCGAGGCGCTGGAGCGTCAAATGCCACTGTGGGTGCCCGGCGAGCATCAGGGCTATCACGCCCGCACCTTTGGCTTCCTCATGGATGAGATCGTGCGCCGTCTCACCGGCGCGGAATCACTCGGCCACTACTTTCATGAGCTTTTCGGCGGGCCAATGGACCTCGATTTTTGGATCGGCCTGCCGCCCGAGCAGTTCGACCGTGTCTCGCCCATCTATCCAGGGAAGATCAGCATCGCTGCCGCGGATCAGCCATTCCTGAAAGCCTTCAACACGCCGAACTCGCTCACCATTCGCACCTTCCAATCGCCCTTCGGCCTCAATGCCGTGAGTGATTTCAATCAAAGCGACACTTGGGCACGCGGCTACGCCAGCATGGGCGGCGTGGGCAGTGCCCGCGGACTCGCCAAATTCTACGCCATGCTTGCCGATGGTGGCCACTGGAAGGGCAGCGAGGTCGTGCCGCAGCCCGTTTTGAAGCAGCTCGAAGAAACCATCTGCGAGAATGACGATGTGGTTCTCCTCACGCCCATCGCCTTCGCCGCCGGGGTGATGCACGATCCCATCGACCGGAACCCGGAATCCGAGACGCATGGCAAGAAGCTCCGTCAGCTCTACGGCCCCTCGCCGCGTGCCTACGGTCATCCCGGCGCTGGAGGCAGCCTCTCCTTTGCCGATCCTGACAACGCCATCTCCTTCGCCTATGTGATGAATCAGATGGAGACTGGCGCCTTGCCTGGAGAGAAGGTGCGCGGCCTCGTCGAGCGGCTTTACGCATGAGCAGCAGCAGGAAAGTGGAACAGGATTGCATCCTGTTCTCTGGCTGGCTCAGTGCAGCTTCAGCGTCATCGCACTCGAATCCTTCAATCGCAGGCCTTTCTGCTTCCTCGTCATCAGCTCAAACTGTACCGCCCAGTCCCGCATCGAGTGCTCGGCATGGCCGTAGGGGAGGAAATCGCGGGCATTGAAGACGGTGAGCTTGTCCGCCTCGTTGTCGGCAAACTCAAAGAAGACTTGGTTGCTCCCCGGCACGGTGATTTTGCCCTCGATGGCCATGTTTCCCGAAGTGAAAAGACGGCCGAAGCCGGCCAGCGGCGTCACCGCAAACTTCGCCATCGTGAGCACCAAATTCCCACGCGGGCTGGTGGGGTTCAGGTCCGTGATGGCGAGCTGCAAACTAAGCGTGTCCTTGCCCGGCTTGTCGGTCAGTTGATACACCGGGGCGGGGGATTCGAGAAACGCCCGCTCAAACTCCTCCCGTAGCCGCACCGCCATCTGTTCCTCACGGCGCTCCGTGCCCCAGCGTGCCTCCTGGCGTGCCATGGCTTTTTTGATCGGACGCAGATGTGCCAGCGACACCGGCGCAATGTAAAGCTTGGTGGCCGCGCGGCCCTTCTCCATCGCGTGCTGGTCTTTCGTTACCCAAACCTTCTGAAAAGGCAGTTTGCCCTTCGTGTTCACGGCCTCGCCCGCATGCTCAAAGAACGGCGAGAGCTTGCTTGGCCGTGCCTTGAGCAGATGATTGGTCGCCGCACAGGAGCAAAGAAGCACCACGAAGGGTAGCAGGAGCATGCAATGACGGCTGGGCACGGGGAGCGGCATGGGGAAGGGCCGGAGCGCAGCTTAGCGAAAAGCGTTTTGAATGACAATCATAGAGTCGGCGTATGGAAGGCCGCATCTGCGGACTTTCTTTGAACGGGTTGCGTGGTTTTCACTTGTCGCCCCGCCGCATCTTTGTTCCAATCCGCGCCCTCAAACCTCAACCCAATTACTTCACATGCCCCACGTCGAAACCAACGGAATCAAGATGTTTTACCAGGAACGCGGCAGCGGTGATCCGCTTGTTTGCATCATGGGTGTGACCGCCCCCGGCGGTGTGTGGGATGCGCACGCGCAGGCCTGGGAAAAGCATTTCCGCTGCATCCTCGGAGACAACCGAGGCGTGGGAGAGACGGACAAGCCGGAAGGCCCCTACACCACGGCGATGATGGCGGAC
>JBJONJ010000484.1:0-5123 GCA_046051905.1 Verrucomicrobiota bacterium | reverse complement strand
TCGACCACGCCGATGAGCTCACCCTCTACCAGGCTCTGCATGGACGCAGGAAGGTGGAGTAAGCCTTTCAGAGCGCCACCACTCGCGAGCCTTCCCTCGCGGATAACAAACAAGCATCGAGCACCCGCTGCGTGAGCAGGCTGATCTTCGGCCAGCAATCATCGCGGCGTCCTGAAAGCACCAACTCAGCGAAATCACGGAACAAACGCACCTCCTGCGCCTCCGGGGCGTTGTTGCTCGGCTCGTTCAGGCTTTCGGTGTATTTGCAGGCATGCATGTCCGCCTGACAGCCGTCGATCACGAACTCGGATTTTGTCACCGTGAAGTGCGTTTGCATGCCCGAGTAGGGCAAAACGAAGTCGGAGACCTGGAGCAGTGCTTTGTCACCACTCACGATGGCCCACTGCGCATGCGCCGCGTTGAAGGAGCAATAGAAAGAAGCGTTCGCGCCATTCGCAAAGCTCAGCGTGCCGGAAAACGCCAGAGGCACCGGCACCACGTCATCGCCTTGGCGAGTCTCCGCGTGAATACGCCCGGTCACTGAAAGCGGCGCGGTCTCACCCATCGCCCACAGGGTGAAGCGCAGGCAATACCAGCCGAGATCACCGAGGCATCCCAGCGGCTCCAGCAAACCATGCGCACGGATGTTCGTGCGTTGAAACTCCTCATCGCTCAGGAAGCTGAACTGCGTGGCGATGTGCCGGATCGTGCCCACCTCGCGGTCCACCACCTCGCGCAGGCGTTGCAAGCGGCGGCCATGCATGAACATCACGCCGTCCATGAACTGCACGCCACGTTTTGCACACACCGCGATCATCTCCTCCACATCCGCCAGCGTGCAGCCCACCGGTTTTTCCACCAGCACATGCTTCCCCGCCTGCGCCGCGCGGATCACCCACTCTTTGCGCAGCCCCGTCGGCAGCGGGATGTAAACGGCATCAATGTCCTTCCGCGCCAGCAGCGCCTCGTAGCTGCCCATCGCCTCCGGTTTCACCGGATGCGGCACCTGGGCCTGGCATTCGTCGATAAAGGCCTTCGCACGCGCCACATCACGACTCGCCACCGCCACGAGCGAGGCATTCCCCGCCTCGCGGATGGCCTGCCAGTTTTTCCTGGCAATGAAAGCGGCACCGAGGATGCCAAAACGACAAATGGGAGAGCTCATGAGAAAGAGGAAATAAGAGGGAAAGGCAAAAAACAGCCTCGACGGCATTCTTTCACCTCCTTTCGCATGCTTCCGGGCGGCGGGCGAATGCCATCCTTGCGGGCGGTGAAACACTGCCTACCGCTGGAGACGTGAGTTACCAAGTTTTTGCCCGCAAGTACCGCCCTCGAACCTTTGCTGACGTCCTCGGCCAGGAGCACGTCGTGCGCACGCTGCGCAATGCCATCGCCCAAAGCCGTCTGGCGCATGCTTATCTCTTCGTCGGCCCGCGTGGCACGGGAAAGACCTCCACGGCTCGTATCTTTGCCAAGGCGCTCTGCGCCAAGGGCGGCCCCAGCATCGACTTTGATCCGGATGACGAGCTGAGCATCGAGATCGCCGAAGGCCGCTGCATGGATGTTTTGGAGATCGACGGTGCCAGCAACAACGGCGTGGAGCAGGTCCGCGAGCTGCGTGACAACGTCAAATTCGCCCCCACGCGCTGCCCCTTCAAAATCTACTACATCGACGAGGTCCACATGCTCACCGCCGGGGCCTTCAATGCGCTGCTGAAGACACTCGAAGAGCCGCCGCCGCATGTGAAATTCATCTTCGCCACCACCGAGGCGAACAAGATCCTGCCCACCATCATCAGCCGCTGCCAGCGCTTTGACCTGCGCCGCATCCCGAATGCCATCATCGCGAAGCACCTGCTGCACATCGCCGAGCTGGAGGGCGTTCAGCTCGATGAGAAGGCCGCGTTTGCCATCGGCAAAGGCGCGGAAGGCGGCATGCGTGATGCGCAGTCCATGCTCGACCAGCTCGTGGCTTTCTGTGGCGTCCACATCACCGAGCAGGACGTGCTCGACATCTTCGGCTTCACCGCCGGCGAGACGGTGGCGCATCTGGCCCGATGCATTCTTGAGAGCGACACCGTGAACGCCTTGCGTGCCGTGCATGATCAAAGTGAAGCCGGCAAGGACCTCTCCCGCCTGCTGGGCGATCTCATCCAGCACTTCCGCACTCTTTTGGTGCAGCAGGCCGATCCTGAAGCCGCTTCCGAAGACCTCAGTCCTGAGTTGATCGACGAAATCGCCGCACAGGCGCAGATGGGCAGCACCGAGCAGCTTCTCCGCGTGGTCGATGGCCTCGCTGATGTGGATGCCCGCATGCGCTGGGCCAGCAACAAGCGTCTTCACTTTGAACTCGGCGTCATCGCCGCCGTGCAAAGCCTCAACGAAGTCTCCATCAGCGATGTCATTGAGGCTCTCGATGGCGGCTCGCTGCCTCCCTCCACGCCTCGCGTGGCTCCCGCGCCTCGTCCCGCACCTGCTCCAAGGCCTCAACCGACTCCAAGACCCGGAGAGAGCACCATTCGCGAAGAACGCCCTTTCATTCCCGCCCCGGCTCCCACTCCGCCTCCGACTCCTGCTCCTTCTCCCCCTTCCCCACCACCCGCCATCGCCAAGGCCGAACCACCACCACCTCCTCCCGAACCCGCTCCCGTCGAGTCCCTCGACGACATCGATCTCTGGCCGCGCTTTGTTTCGCTCGTGCAGGAACGCCGACCGCTCGTCCTCTCGTGGGTACAGGCCGGCACGATGCTCGGCATCCAACGCAACACGATCAAAGTGGGCTTTCCCACCTCCGAAGGCTTTGCCCGCGACAGCCTGATGCGCCCCGCGCAGATCAGCTACCTCGAAGGCCTCATCTCCGAACTCACGGGCAAGGCGATGAAATTCGAGTTCGTGCTCGATTCGAGCCTTCAAGCGCCCGCTTTCTCCGAAATGGGCCTCGGCCTGCTCGATGAGCCTCCGCCACCTCCTGCGCCGAAAAAACCCGTCGAGCCTGAAAAGCCCAAGGTGGAGGCCAAAAAGGAAGAACCCAAGCCTGCGGCTCCCGCCGAGCCGGAGAAGCCCCAGGTCGATGAGAGCTTTTATCAAGATCCGCTCATCCTGAAGGCCATGGAGAAATTCAAAGCCCGTCTCGTCACCGCCTGAGATGAGCGAAAAAGTCTTCCAGGTCTTGTTTGTGTGCCTCGGCAACATCTGCCGCTCTCCAGCTGCGGAGGGCGTGATGCAGCACCTGGTGGATGAAGCCGGGCTGAGCACCTCGATCCGCATCGACTCCGCGGGCACCGAGAGCTGGCACCATGGCAAGCTGCCGGATGCACGCATGCGCGAGGCTGGGAAGGCACGCGGCTACACGCTGCAAAGCCGTGCCCGCCAGGTGAAGCGGGATGATTTGGCGACCTTCGATCTCATCCTCGCCATGGATGCGGACAACCTACGCAACCTTCGTGCCCTCGATCCCGAAGGCCTGCACGCCACGAAGATCCGCGCCTTCTGCGACTACTGCACCGATCACGACGAGAAGGAAGTGCCTGACCCCTATTACGGCGGTCCCGAAGGCTTCGAAAAGGTGCTGAATCTCCTCGAAGACGGTTGCGCGAATGTGCTGCGGCAGATCGCGAAAGTGTGAGCCAGCGTTTCCGAGGTTCGTTTTCGCCGCAGAGGGGCAGAGGAGCAAAGAAAGCAGAGATTTGATCCGATCGAATGACTCTGCGTCCTCTGCCTCTTTGCCCCTCTGCGGCCAAAGCGAATTCTGATCACTTCACCGGCACGGCGACAGGCTTTGCAGTGCCACCAAAGAGCGGCATGGATTTATTCACGGACTGATACACGCCCCAGCCGAGCGGCACGGTGACCCAGATCCAGGCGATGAAGATGCGGAGGTTGTTCATGACGGCGGCTTAGTTTTTGACGTGATACTTCGCGTCCACCGGACGCACGAGGAGATTGGCGATGAGGCCGACGACGAGCAGGCCCACCATGATGTGGAAGATGGAATTGTAGGCCTGAGCGGGTGGCAGGACTTTTTTGTTGGCCACCGAGAGGCGATCCACGAGCTGCGGCCCGATGATGGCGGCGAGCGACCACGCGGTGATGAGGCGGCCATGAATGGCGCCGACTTGGTAGCTGCCGAAAAGGTCACGCAGGTAGGCCGGGATGGTGGCGAAGCCGCCGCCATACATCGTGAGGATGAGGCCGGTGACGATCACGAAGAGCGTCACATTCCCCTGCCCTTGCGTCCACGGCACGCTCATGTAGAGCGCCGCTCCGAGGATGAAATAGACGCAGTAGGTGACCTTCCGCCCGAGGAAATCCGAGCACGAGGACCAGAAGAAGCGCCCCCCCAGATTGCACAGCGAGAGCAGGCCCACATAGCCCGCGCCCGCAGCGGCGCTCACGCCAAACATGTCCTGAATCATCGGCGAGGCCTGGCCGAGGATGCCGATGCCGGCGCTGACGTTCATGCACAGCACCACCCACAGCATCCAGAACTGCGGCGTCTTCCACGCCACATCCACGGCCACATTCGCATTCGTGACGAGCGGCTTCACATGCTCCTTCGGTTCCCATCCGGCCGGTTTCCAGCCTTCAGCGGGCACGCGAACGATCCAAGCACCAAACAGCATCGAGATGGCGTAAAGCCCCGCCATGATCAAAAAGGCTTCTTGAGCTCCCACCGAGGTCGCGGAGGCAAAACGCTTCATCAATTCTTCCGCCAGCGGTCCGCCGATCAAGGCTCCACCGCCGAATCCCATGATCGCCATGCCCGTAGCCATGCCGGGACGATCCGGGAACCATTTCATCAGCGTCGAAACCGGCGCGATATATCCCAACCCAAGCCCGATGCCGCCGATGAGGCCGTAACCGGCATACAGCAGCCAAAGTTGATGCCACTTCACCGCACACGCGGCGAGCACGAGGCCGGTGCAAAAGCACAGCATGCTGGCGAGCATGGTTTTACGCGGTCCGCTGCGTTCCACCCATTTGCCAAACACGGCCGCCGAGAGGCCGAGCAAGGCGAGAGCGATCGAGTAAGCCACACCCACATCGGCCTCCGTCCAATCCAAGGCGGAAGGCGCGGTAATGCCGAGGGCTTTGGCGAGCGGCTTCTTGAAGACGCTGAAGCC
>JBJONJ010000483.1:0-5724 GCA_046051905.1 Verrucomicrobiota bacterium | reverse complement strand
ACCTTCGTGCTGCGCTGGTAGGTGGCGGAGGTGCAGATGTCGCGCACCAGCTTGCGGAAGTCGTAGTTGTATTCCGTGAGTTTGGCGGCCATCGAGTCGATCAACTCGGGGTTCGAGGGCGGGTTCGACACGCGGACATCGTCCACCGGTTCCACCACGCCGACGCCGGTGAAGTGAGCCCAGATGATGTTGGAGATGTTACGGGCAAAGAAGGGATTGCGCGGGGAGGCGAGCCATTCAGCCAGCACCTTGCGGCGGTCCTCGCCGGGCTTCAATTCGGGCGTTTCACCGCCGAGGAACTTCGGCTTCATGACCGCATTGGTCAGGAAGTGACGGGATTCGCCGCCCTTGCTGTTGTAGATGATGACTTCCTGCGGGTCGTCGGTCTGCTTGCGGCCGATCTGGCTGAAGAAGGCCTTGAAGCCGTAGTAGTCGTCCATCGTCCAGCGGTCGAAGGGATGGTTGTGGCACTGAGCGCACTGGATGCGCATGCCCATGAAGACCTGCGCGACGTTTTCCGTGAGCTTGAGCTGGTCGAGCTCGGTCTGGTAGAAATTCACCGGAGGATTGCTGACGGTGCCACCGGTGGAGGAAAGCAGCTCGATGACGATCTGGTTGAGCGGCACGTTGCGGCCGATTCGGTCGCTGAGCCAGTTGTAGTAGAGCAGCGCGTTCTTGTAGAAAGGAGGAACGTTGTTATTGATGGCGGAACGGATCTGCAGCAGCTCGGCGAACTTCATCACCCACATCTCGGTGAACTCTTTGCGTTCGAGCAGAGCATCAACTAAGGCCTCACGCTTCGTGGCGCTGGTGTCGGCGAGGAATTTGCGGGTCTCATCGGCGCTCGGGTAGATGCCAGCGACGTCGATGTAGAGGCGGCGGATGAATTCCTGATCGGTGCAGACCTCGGAGGGGATGATGCGGAGCTTGTGGAGCTTCTCGTTGACGTTGGTGTCGATGTAATTGGCCTCGGCAAGCTGCGGGCGGGTGTATTGCAGCTTGTCGGGAATGACGAGGACTTGGGCGACGGTGCTGTAAACATCGAAACGGGCCAGCATGAAGGCCGCGCCGCGGTCGCCGGAGGTGACGAGACCTTCCTTGGTGATGGCAGCGGTTGGGTCGTTGTTCGACATGAAGAGCGCGAGGTTCGTCACATCGCGGTCAGAGCCATCGGAGTAAGTGGCACGGACGGTGATCTGCTGAGTGGCGTTCTTGCCTTCGAGAACGACCTGCTTCGGGAAGACCTCGATGCCGGTGCACTTGGCCACATCAGGCTTGTCATCGGGTGCGCCGTTGGCGATCCATTCGATGAGTGTCTTGTTGTAGATCGAATCCGGCTCAAAGCACTGGTTGCCGGAGTGCGGCACAGCACCAACGGCCTTTTCAATGAGGGCGCTTTCCTCGGGAATGGCGAGGTTCAGGCGGCGGCCGGGCATCTCGCGGGTGATGCGGATGAAGTCACCGGCGGGGTCCATGCCGAACAGGGAGGTGCGGAAGCCGTCCTTGCCGCGAGCGGCACCGTGGCAGCCACCTTGATTGCAACCGCCGCGCATGAAGACGGGCATGCAATCGAGGCGGAAGGAGATCGGGCGATCCTGCTGGCCACCTTTGACCTCGATCGCGGCCTTCACGGTCTGGCCGCCAAGCGTGGCGGTGATCTCGGTGGCACCAGCATCGGCGACAGGCTTCAAATCGAGGCCGCTGAGTGCTGCGATCTTCGAGTCGGCGACTTTGAGATCGCAGAGGTCGGAGACGTCCTTTGTGGTAGCATCCTGAAAGGTGGCGAAGACGATCACGCGATGCTTGTCACGCTTCGTTTCGAGCGAAAACTTCTCCGGCAGGATCTCGAGGCGCTTCAGCGTGGGCAGCTTGGCCTGGAGGTCAGCGATGGCCTTGAGTTCCTCAGGCGATTTGTAGCGCAGGGCGATGCCTTCCGGCCATTTCGCACCTTCGGCGATCCATTGCTTGATGGTGGCGATCTCATTCGCCGCGAGTGGCCCGCCCTTCGGAGGCATGATATCATCGTGATCCTTCGGCAGCACCATTCGCTCGACGATGAGGCTTTTGTCAGGCTGTCCGGCGACGAGGCCTGTGCCTGTTTCACCGCCTTTGAGAAGGTTCGCGGCGGTGTCCATCAGCAGCTTGCCTTTGACCTTGTTCGGGTTGTGGCACTCGAGGCACTTGGCCTCAAAGATGGGCTGCACCTCCTTCACGAAGTCCACCGCGAAGGCGGAGGAAGCGAGGGCAATAGTAAAGAGGGAGGGGAGAGAAGCTCGCAGGGGGCTTTTCATGGGTTTTAGGGGTGTGGCTGGCAAAGCTACGGGCTTTTCGAAGGTTTTTTTCAGAAAGCCAGACATTTGGGAAAGTTATCCGTGGCGCTGCAGGCGGAGGCTTTTCCAACGGATTTGGCTTAGTTCTTGCCTTCGAACCGGGCAGATGGTCGTTCTATCGCCTGATTTCCTCCTGAGATTCCGATGTGTTGATGGGCCATTCGGCCGGGAAGCTCAGAGGCTGGGGCAGACGTGGGTGGCAAAAAACGGGGCAGTAAGGGTCTTTTCAGCCTCTTCATTGAAAACAAGGCATCGTTTAGCAGTCAGTGACATTCTCATTTTTGATTACCGCTCACACGCTTTTTCCGCAGAAATATTTTTTTCGGCGTGGAACCCTCGAAATTGCGATGGGAAACGATTTCTTGCCCCCATTGGTGGGATTTTTTTCTGGTCAAAGCACAACATCTTGTGCAACATGGCCTTCACGACATGGATATATAGTATTTATAGACTTCGCTGTCTACTCTCCCGTTTTACCTGTTTCTCCACTTATTCACACTCTCAAACCCAGCATTTAAGGCTATGGAAAAGACATACAAGATTGGCAATCGTGAGTTTCCTCTCGATCAAGAGAAAGCCGAAGCAGCTTTCTCGGACAAGAAGGTCATCAACGGCCGCAAGTCGATGACGTTCAACCTCCTCCCGCTGAAGTACCAGTGGGCCTACGACCTCTACCGGGTCATGAAGGCGAACCACTGGGAGCCGGAGGACATCCAGATGCAGAAGGACGTGGAGCTGTGGCGCTCTCGCGAGATCACCGACAACGAGCGCTGGATCATCATGATGGGCATCGGCTACTTCTCCGCCGCCGAGGGTATTGTGGGGGACAACATCCAGCACGTCGTCCGCGAGCTGGTGACCGCGCCGGAGCTGAAGCTGGTGCTCGGTCGCCATGCGCACGAGGAGAACATCCACGCCGACTCGCTGCTGTATATGATTTCTTCCCTCGGGATCAACCCGCACGAGTGCGAGGCCATGTTTGAGCAGATCCCGACGATCGTGGCGAAGAACGCGTTCGTCACCCGCATTTCGAACACGATGCGCCGTGACCTGGACCTCACGAAGCTGGAGAACAAGCAGCTCCTGGCCCGGAATATTTTCATGTTCGGCCAGTGCATGGAAGGCACCCAGTTCTACGGCCTGTTCGGTATGATTTTAGCCCTCTACCGCCAGAACAAGTTTACCGGTATCGGCCAGATGTTCCGCTACACCCTGCGTGACGAGTCGAACCACATTGAGGTCTTCCGCAACCTGTTCATGGATCTCGTGGAGGAAAACCCAGACCTGTGGACCTCCGAATTCCGCGAGGAACTCGTGAATATCATGCGCGAGGCAGTCAAGCTGGAGAAGGAATTCATCCGTGACTGCCTACCGGTGAATGCCGTGGGCCTCAGTGCAGACGAGTTCGAGCAATACATCGACTACATCGCCGACCGTCGCCTAGCGGGTTGCGGCCTGCCAGCGCTCAGCCCGGGCGTGCAGAACCCGCTGCCCTGGCTCGCTGAGATGATGGATGTGCGCAAGGAGCAGAACTTCTTCGAAGGGAAAGTCACCGACTACCAGAAGGCCTCCGCGCTCGTCCAGACCTCCGACGACGACCTGTAAAACCCGCGGGTGTGAACAACCTTCCGAACAAGAAAGAATAAGTTTCGCTGGAGTAAGACGCACCCGTTCCGCATCCTCTTGATCCCCCAATTTTCCGCCCCCGCCTCGTTCAAATCCAACAGCCCACTCCTCCCGCCATGATCACCACGCTGCTGCAAGAGGACAAAGTCCTCAAAAAAGTCACTCAGACACCGAAAGACCAGAAGCCCAGCTTCGCCTGGAGCACCTTGGCCCTCTCGTCCACGGAGGTCTCCGTCCCCGCGTCCATCAAGGTCAACATCGGCGGCGTGGAGCGTGACTTTGACCAGAAGGAGATCGCGGACACCGTGGGCAGCGCTCTGACAGACCTTTTCCTCGCCAGGCAGAAGGGAGAAGGGGACATCTTCAACGAGAACAACCAGAAGCTGGTGCAGAAGATCTCTAAGGCGGTCACGGAGGAGATTTACCAGCGCACGGCCCAGCTTGCCGAAGGGAGCGGCAGCGCGGCCACTCTAAATGCGAAGGACATCTACCACTGCATCGAGCGGGCGCTCATCAACAACAACGCCCACGACGTGGCCCGCACCCTCGCGGAGAAGCGCAAACGCACCGCTGATCCCTTTGCTGATTCCACCATCCAGCCGCTCATCGTGAACACCAAAGTCATCCGCCGCAGCGGCCAGCTTGTGCCGTGGAACCACAACAAGATCGAGATCGCCGTCCGCAAGGCCTTCCTCTCCATGGAGCTCGACTCCTCCCCGGCCGTCGCCGTCGCTGAGTCAGTCTCCCGTGTGATCGCGGAGGAAAACAAGCAGTTCATCCACATCGAGGACGTGCAAAACCTCGTCGAGGAGGAGCTCATGAAGCAGGGCTTCTTCAAGGTCGCCCGCGCCTACATCCAGTATCGCGCCCTGCGCACCAACATGCGTGATGCCGATGAAGTCGAAGCCGCCGCCGCGAACGAGATCGAGAGCCAGGAGCAGCAGGCTCTCATTCTGGTGAAAGCCTCCGACGGCAATTCCTTCCTCTGGGACGGCACCGATCTGAAGAAGCGCATCGACTTCGCCATGCTCGGCCTCGATTTGTGCCTCACCCGTGCCGAGATCGAGATGGAGCTGCGCCGCTCGCTGAATTCCGACATCACGCTCGAGGACCTCAAAAAGACCGTCATCCTCAATGCCAAGACGCTCATGCAGCGCGATGCTGACTTCGCCAAGTTTGCCGCCCGCGTGCTCCTCAGCTACATCTATGAGGAAGTGCTCGGCTGGGACATCGTCCGCGATGGCATCGACCAGCTCCGTGAGTTCCACCGCCGCACCTTCCGTCGCAATCTCGCCCGCGGCGTCGAAATCGACCGCTACAACCCGCGCCTGCTTCAGTTCGACCTCGACAAGCTCGCCGACGCTCTCGATCCCGCCGCTGATCTCGACTTCGACTTCCTCGGCATCCAGACCCTCTATGACCGCTACTTGATCGTCGATAAAAAGATCAAGCCCGCCAAGCGCCTCGAAACGCCGCAGCTCTTCTGGATGCGCGTTGCCATGGGCCTCAATGTCGGCGAACGCGATGGCAATCCCGAGGACAAGATCATCGGCATCTACAAGATGTACAAAGGCCGGCGCTTCTGCTCGTCCACCCCCACGCTCTTCAACAGCGGCACGCTACACTCCCAGCTCTCTTCCTGCTACCTCTACAAGGTCGATGACAGCATCGAGTCCATCATGATCCGCGGCATCGCGGAGAATGCCTTCCTTTCGAAGTGGGCCGGCGGCCTCGGCGGCTCTTGGACCAGCGTCCGCGGCACCGGTGG
>JBJONJ010000482.1:0-4000 GCA_046051905.1 Verrucomicrobiota bacterium | reverse complement strand
CGCAGCTCCTCATCCATTGGCAAGCGGCCCGTGCTGGCCCAGCGTTCGAGGAAGGACTCCATCTCCTTTTTCACTTCCGCCCGCTGCTTGGCCCGGATGGCAATGGCTTTTTCACCGCGCTCAGCGCCGAGATGCTTCTTCACGAGTTCCTGCCACTCCGGCGAGAGATCCGGCAAGGTCCAGCCTTCGACCGTGAGGCGCTTCTCCGCCTGGTCCATCTTCCACTGCGCAATGCGCCGCGCCGCGGAGGCATCATCCGTGTAGCTCACGAGGTAAAACCTCAGCGATTCGATGTATCGCGGCCGCCACGTCTTGATGGCCGCCTCGATCAAAGGCTCCGCATCCTTCACGATCGCGGCTTTTTCCTCCACGGTCATCTTCACGTCCTTCTTCGCCAGCTCCAGCACCCAGTCCAACTGCCGCGTGAGCTGCTCCTTCTTTCCCGCATACCCGTCATCCGCCAGCTTCTCCAATCCCATTTCGGAATCGGGGCCGAGGGATTTCTTCGAGTCCGACCGCGTGGTGAATGGCGTGGCTGAAAGGACGAGTGACGAATGCAGAAGGCAGAATGCGGCGATGAGACGCCCAAGCGTCAGCCCCCATGCGCCCTGCGTTTCAAACATCATGTCGCAAGGATGCACAAACCGGGCGTGAAACTCCAGCTAAATTCAGTCACACCTACCGGACAGAGACCGCTTGAACCAAGGAGCCACGTCCAAATCGGTCAGGCGACATCAAATCGAGCGCCACTGGCGGTTTCTCATCGGAAAGCAAATCCGCGACCATCCTTCCTGTCGCAGGAGCGAGGCTCAGGCCCATCATGGCGTGCCCGGTGGCCACGATGAGATTTTTCCAGCGCCGCGTTCGGCCAAGGTAGGGCATGCCATCCGGCGAAACCGGCCTCAAACCACTCCACGGCTTCACCTCCGCAAAATCCTTCTCCTCAAATGCCGGGAAGTACCGCGGAAACGCCCGCGTGATGCCGCGCACGCGACGCGGCGTGATGCTTTCATCGATGCCCGCCATCTCCATCGTGCCGCCAACTCGCAAGGCACCCTCCATCGGAGTCACCGCCAGCCGCGCCTCCGTGCAGATGCTGCACAACTCCGGAAGCTGCCGCGGATTGGCGAGGGTGAGGCTGTAGCCTTTGCCCGCTTGCATCGGCAGCCTCAAATCGAGCTCCTTCGCCAGTTGCTCCGACCACACACCACCACACAACACGATGGATTGCCCCTCCACTGGCCCCCTGGACGTCTTGACTGCTCTCAGCGCCTGACCTTCCACCTCAAAGCCATTCACCTCCGTCTGCCAGAGAAACGTCACGCCCAGCCGCCCAAGCTCCGCCTCCATCGCGGCGATGAAGCGCCCGGGGGCCAGATGGCAGTCCTTTGGAAAAAACACGCTGCCGCAAACATCCAGCGTCACCGCCGGATCAAGCGCAGCGGTAGCCTTCGCATCCAGCACCTTGGCAGGTATGCCGAGCTCGTTCGCCCTCTCCGCTATGTGAGCCTCCTCATCGAGCGTCTGCTGCTTTTTGCAAAGCATGAGCAAACCGCGCTTCACCAGGCCAAAATCGAGCCCCAGTGTCTCGAAGCACTCGCGACTGAGCAGGCTCAAATCACGCAAAACAGGCGCGGCGGCATCGACACGGACCTTCGTGCCTGCCTTCCAAAAATGCAGGCCCCAGCTCAACAAATCAGCATCCAGCCGCGGCTTGATGTAAAATGGGGATTCTGGGTTCCACATCCATTTCAGGCCCAGCGCCACCATTCCAGGCGCGGCGAGCGGGATGAAGTGGCTCGGCACGATCATGCCCGCGTTCCCAAACGAGCAGCCATCCCGCTGGCGTGGTTTTTGGTCGATGATGGTCACCTGCATGCCCCGCCGGGCACAGTAAAGAGCCGTGCTGAGGCCGATAACGCCCGCGCCGAGAATGGTGACCGAGGATGACATCCAGCCTCATCCGCCTCGGCGCCTGCCGCTTCTTGTCCAAATCCCGTGACGCTCTCAGGGAATCCAGACAAGGCCATCAGTCAGGTGAAGCCGCCGGCATGGGCCCGGTGAGGGCGTTTTCCGCTCCATTCACGCCGCCACCGGCTCGAACGAGGTGCCGCAGCCACAGCTGCGCGCCGCATTCGGGTTGCGGATTCGGAAACCGGCGTCGTTGAGAGCGTCCTCGTAGTCAAGCTGGCACTCGCGGAGGTAGTCGAGGCTGCCCTGATCGACAAAGACGGAGACGCCGTGGTTGGTCTCGACGGCATCGCCTTCGACGGGGGCCTGGATTTGCATCACGTATTGCATGCCGGCGCAGCCGCCTTTCTCCACGCTGATGCGCAAACCATGGTCCGCCGGGGCGTTTTTGGCAGCGATGAGGTCTTTGAGATGGCTGGCGGCGGCTTCGGTGATGGAAATCATGGCCCGATGATGCACACATGCGACGGGATTGCAAAGCGCGGGCATGCGTCCAAGGTGGCCGCCCTTTCTTTTCCCTTCGCATGTCCCGCATTCGCATTCTTCCCGACGCACTCGCCAGCCAGGTGGCGGCCGGGGAAGTCGTGGAAAGGCCCGCCGCCGTCGTGCGCGAGCTGGTGGAAAACAGCCTTGATGCCGGTGCGGGCCACATCGAGGTCCACGCCCAGCGTGGCGGCATGGCGATGATCAAAATCGTCGATGACGGCAGCGGCATGGACCGCGAGGACGCGATGCTGTGCCTCGAACGACACGCCACGAGCAAAATCCGCACGAAAGACGACCTCGCCGCCATCAACACCTTCGGCTTCCGCGGCGAGGCCATGCCAAGCATTGCCAGCGTGAGCCGCTTCCGCCTGGCCACGCGTGAAAAAGATGCGCTGGTCGGCACCGAGGTGGAGGTGAATGGCGGTAAGCTCGTCGAGGTACGTGACCACGGCGGCTCCAGCGGCACCACCATCGAGGTGCGCTCGCTTTTCTTCAATGTGCCCGCCCGACGGAAATTCCTGCGCACGGAGCCCACGGAGTTCTCCCACGTCGAGCAGCAAGTGCTGCTGCATGCGATTGCGAACCCACATGTGGCCTTCACGCTGACTCACAATGGCGATCTCACCTTTCATCTTCCGGCCACGCGGGATCTGCTGGAGCGCATTCGCGGCCTCATGGGCGATGAACTGGCGAATCGATTGCTCAAGGTCGAGGAGCAGACGCATCACGGCGTGACCGTCTCCGGCTACATCGGCGGCCCCGGCATGAGCCGCTCGAACCGCCAGATGCAGATCACCTACCTCAACGGCCGCCCCATCGAGAGCGCCAGCATCTCGTATGGCCTGCGCGAGGGCTATCACACGGCGCTGATGAAGGGCCAGCACCCGGTGACCTATCTTTTCATCCAGATGGATGCCCACGCGTTCGATGTGAATGTGCATCCGGCGAAGAAGGAAGTGCGTTTTCACGATGGAAACGGCGTGCGCGATGCCATCGCAAGAGCCGTGAGCCGCACGCTGGAGACCGCCAACAAGCTCCCCAGCGGTCACGCCCCGATGCGCCCTGCCCCCGCGCCGGCTGCGGCCATCGAAGCCGAGCCGCCGAAGCAGGAAATCCTTCGTCTCGCCGTCGAAAAGCAGTCCCCGCCGCTCAAACGCGAGTTTGAACCGCCGAAGCCTGTCATCGCGGCGGAGCCTCCGAAGCCTGTTTCGATGCCTCCAGAGCCCACACCGGCTCCGGAGCCGAAAAGCGAGCCCAAGACCGAGATGCCCGATTTCCGCATCATCGGTGTGCTGCAGAAGCTTTACGTGCTGATGGAAAGTCCCGAAGGCCTCGTCTTGATGGACCAGCACGCGGCGCATGAGCGAGTGAACTTCGAAAAATTCCGTCGCGCCCTCGAAAGTGGCGGCGTGCCCTGTCAGCGACTGCTGATGCCCGTCACCCTGCAAACCACACCGCGTGATTCGGACCTGCTGCGTCAAAATTTGACCTCACTGAGCCGTCTCGGCATCGAGATCGACTCCTTCGGGCCGAACACCTTCAA
>JBJONJ010000481.1:0-5068 GCA_046051905.1 Verrucomicrobiota bacterium | reverse complement strand
GTGCCGGAAAATCGGGTTCCATTGCTTCGAGGCCATAAAAGAGGGCGACGGTCTGGTCGCAGACTGCCCTGAGGCACCGATCCGACTAGGCGCGGCAGACCGCGCCCCGGTTGGGCGCGCTTCCCTTGAAGTGTTTGAGTTTGGGCTTGAAAGATTGACGGTTTTCAGGGCAGCCCCGCTGCTATTGCTGGCAGTACGCAAATTGGTTTATATCAGAATGAAATCGTGTTCTGGGTCGTGAAGAAGTAGGGGAATTGCTGAGCGGTTATACCGGAAAGCTCTATCCATGGCAAGAAACGATTCGATGCCATGCCAACCTCGAAATCAGCCCGAAAACTCGAATTGGGCGCCAAAATCCCAGGATTGAGGCCGCCATCCTGGGATTTTTTCAAACCATGCGAGGATGAAATTCCCCAAGCACGGGATGATTTCCAATCTTCTGAGGATGGCTGCCGACAAACCCGAGATTTTTTTCGTTTATCCGGGGATTTTTCTCCGCCATCTGGGGATGAATGGCGATTCTCCCCGGATGATCCGCGCCAATCCCGAGACAAACGCCCCGCATTCCGGGATGACTGCCGCCAGCCCCGAAACGCGGCGGCCAGATCCGCATCGACTTCGTGAAGAGCGAGGCCGATGGCGTCGTGGTCTATTGCCGCCTGCGCGGCAGCCCCGGATGGAACAAACTGGGCATCGACACCTCCACTCCCTACTTTGACACGAATCCTCCCGCGCAAGCCGGTGTGCCCGAAACCCGCGCGTATCAGGTGCGTGCCATCCTCGACGACCAAGAGATCGGCCAGATGAGTGACATCGTGAGTCTCGTCATCGGCGGCTAAGCGCCGTTTTTCGAGACCGGGAGGCCGCAAGCCTCCCGGTCTTCTTTTTGACCTTCACTCCGGCCTCAATCATCCTCAACCGCCGCGAGGACTCGCGGACCACGACATGCCCTTCGATCCGAACATCCCGGCCGCTAATGCCGAACTCACCTCCGCCATGTTTCGCGGCCAGTTCACCGGCCTCAAAGACCTCATCGACAACATGAGCGGCATCACCAGCGTCGTCGTCGATGCGGTGAACACGCTGCCGCCCGGCTCGAATGCCGCCGTGAATGTGAACTTTGATGGAACGAACGTGCATTTCATCTTCGACATCCCGCATGGCAACAATGGCCCCACAGGAGCCACCGGGCAGCCCGGCGAAGTGAGCCTCACGGATCTCAACAACGCCCAGCTCAGCACCTTGGGCCAATGCAGCAACAACTCGAACAACGTCGCCACACTGGACACGCCAATGGGTGATCCCGAGTCAGAGGTCCTGAGGCAGAAAGTGGATGAGCTGATCAATGCGCTGAGAAGGTGAACCGGCGGCAAGATTTCCTCCGCGCCGCTCGTTCACGCCGCCCCATGATCCGCCTCCTTCTATTGAGCCTCCTCGCCATCGCCACGCTCCGGGCCGCCGATGCGCCGCCGAACATCGTCATGATCATCTCCGACGATCAATTGTGGAGCGATTACGGCTTCATGGGCCATCCCGTGGTGCAGACGCCGCACCTTGACCGCCTCGCTAGCGAGAGCCTCACCTTCAAACGCGGCTATGTGACCAGCAGCCTCTGCTGCCCCAGCCTCGCCACCATCATCACCGGCCAGTATCCGCACCAGCACCTCGTCACCAGCAACGATCCGCCCATCATGCCGGGTGCGGCGAAAGGGAAGGGGAAGAAAAAAGGCCCCGCTGACCCCGCCTTTGAGGTGGGTCGCGAAAAGATGAGCCAGTTCCTCGAAGCTGCTGGCACGCTGCCTGCCCAGCTCAAAGAGAAAGGCTATCTCAGCCTGCAAACCGGCAAGTGGTGGCAGAAGCATTACTCACGCGGCGGCTTCACCCATGGCATGACCGAGGGCGGACGCCATGGCGACAAGGGACTCGACATCGGCCGCAAAACCATGCAGCCTATTTATGACTTCATCGGCGAGGCCAAGAAGCAGGCGAAGCCCTTCCTCGTCTGGTATGCGCCGATGATGCCGCATGATCCGCACACGCCACCGGAGCGCCTGCTGGCCAAATACAAAGACAAGGTCCCGAACCTCCACATCGCCAAATACTACGCCATGGTCGATTGGTTCGATGAAACCTGCGGCGAGCTCGTGAAACACATCGACGACCAGGGCCTCAAGGAGAACACCATCATCGTCTATGTCACCGACAACGGCTGGATCACCAACCCGCAAACCGGACGCTACGCCGATAAATCCAAGCAAAGCCAGTATGACGGCGGATTGCGCACACCGATCATGATCCGCTGGCCCGGCAAGGTGAAGCCCCGCATGCACGAAAGCCTCGCCCAGAGCATCGACCTCGCCCCCACGCTGCTGAAGGCCGCCGGGCTCAGCCCCACACCGAAGATGCCCGGCATCAATCTCCTCGACGACCAGGCCGTCACCGCCCGCACCACGATCTTTGGCGAGTGCTTCACGCACAACTACATCAGCATGGAAAACCCCGCGTCGAGCAGCCTCAAATGGCGCTGGATCATCGACGGCCAAAACAAGCTCATCCTTCCCCACGCCGCCAACCAGCCCGCCGATGTCGTCGAACTCTACGACCTCCAAAACGATCCCACGGAGGAGAAAAACCTTGCCGCAGAGAATGCTGACAAGGTGAAGGCGCTGACAGCGAAGGTGGATGCGTGGTGGAAGCCGTGAGGATGGCCGAGTGCTCAGTGATCAGTTTTGGGGTTTTCTAGCCCGCATTTCTCGCGCTGGCGGTGCTGTAGTCCGCCTCTGCGAGGCGGAAAGCCAGGTCACAGACCTAGCCTACAGGCTGAGCACTTCAACTCCGGTCACCCGATCATCTCCCGAAACTCCGCTTCGCTCACCACCTTCACGCCGAGCTTCGCGGCTTTGTCGAGCTTGCTGCCGGCATCGGCTCCGGCGAGGAGGTAGGTCGTTTTGCCACTCACGCTGCCGCTGACCTTGCCACCGTGGCTGCGGATGGTGTCGGCGATGGTTTCGCGTTCCTGGCTCAGCGTGCCGGTGATGACCCAGGTGGTGCTGGCGAGTTTATCGCTGGCGGCTTCGACCGCTTTTTGGACGAAATTGAGACCTGAGGCACGCAGACGGTCGAGGAGCTGGATGTTCAGTTCATCGCGGAACCACGCGTGAATGCTCACGGCGACGATTTCGCCGATGTCGGGGCATTGCATGAGTTCTTCCACGCTGGCCTTCGCGACGGCGTCGATGCCGCCAAAGTGCTCCAGCAGCTTGCGGGCGCCGCCTGCACCCACATGCAGGATGCCGAGGCCAAAGACGAGTCGCCATGGGTCCTGTTGCTTGCTGGCTTCGATGGCTTTGAGGTAGTTGTCGATGCTCTTGGTGCCGACTCGCTCCAAACGAGCGAGTAGCAATTCGTTGAGGGCATACAGATCCGCCACATCGCTGACGAGTCGCACATCGACGAGCTGGGCCACGACGCTTTCGCCGAGACCGCTGATGTCCATCGCACTGCGGCTCACGAAGTGCTCGATGCGGCGCTTCACCACTTCGGGGCACTTCGGATTCGGACAGCGGATGACGACCTGCTCCTCATCGCGATGCACGCCAGTGCCGCACACCGGGCAGTGCGTGGGCGGCACGATGGGTTGCTCGCTGCCATCGCGTTTTTCCGTTTTTACGCTGACGACCGCCGGGATGATCTCGCCAGCTTTTTCGATGATGACACGGTCGCCCACGCGGATGTCTTTGCGCTGGATCTCTTCAAAGTTGTGCAGCGTGGCATTGCTCACCGTGCTGCCGCTGACGAACACCGGCTCCAGGCGTGCCACCGGCGTCAAAGCGCCCGTGCGACCCACCTGGATGTCCACGGCGAGGATTTTCGTCTCCGCCTGCTCCGGCTGGTATTTGTAGGCGATGGCCCAGCGCGGCGCTTTGCTCGTCACGCCGAGTTCGCTTTGATCGGTGAAGGCATTCACCTTGATCACCGCGCCGTCGGTTTCATACGGCAGGGCTTTGCGCTGCTCATCGAGCTCGCGAATGGCCTTCAACAAACCTTCTGCGGTGTCGGCATGCCACAGCAGGTTCGATTTCGGTAAGCCAGCGGCTTCGAGGAGCTTTCGCACGTCGTTTTGCGATTCGATGGGCAGGCCGCTGGCATCGGCGAGACCGTAGAAAACGATGTCGAGAGGGCGTTTGGCCACGATCTTCGGATCGAGTAGCTTCAAGGTGCCCGCAGTGGAGTTGCGAGGGTTCGCAAAGAGCGATTCACCGGCCTCCTCACGCTCCTGGTTGAGCTTGGCGAAGCCCGCCTTCGGCATGAAGACCTCGCCACGCACCTCGAAGGTCTGCGGGCCGTCTTTGGGAAGGCGCAGTGGCAGCGTGTTGATCGTTTTGAGATTGTTCGTCACGTCATCACCGGTGGTGCCATCGCCACGCGTGACGCCGTGTTTGAGCACGCCATCCTCGTAACGCACACTGATGGCCACGCCGTCCACCTTCGGCTCGATGACGCACTCCACCTGCTCGCGACTGAGACCCTTCTGCACGCGAGCAAAGAAGGCGGTGAGTTCCTCCTCGGAGTAGGTGTTGTCGAGGCTCATCATCCGCACCGAGTGCGTGATCTGCGTGAATCCTTCCAGCGCCGCTCCACCCACGCGCTGCGTCGGCGAATCCGGCGTGAGCAGATCGGGAAACTGCGCCTCGATCTCCTGGAGTTCACGCAGCAGCCCATCGAAGTCCTTATCCGAGATCACTGGCCTCGCCTCGACGTAGTAGAGGCGGTTGTGGCGGTGCAGTTCGGCACTGAGAAAGGCGGCGCGGCTGGCGGCTTCGGCGTGGGTCATGGGGAGGGCGTCAAGAGGTCAAGAGATGGTCAGGATGGTCAAGGAGGAGGTTCTTGACCTTATTGACCTTCTAATGGCGGGCAAAGCCTTGATCTGCGGAACCAAAAACCCGCCCCAAACGCACGGCCATCGCCCATCCTTCGCGGATAAACGAACATTCATTTTCGGCGAGGCCGGGGGTTTAGGCGCGGCGGGCTTTCCACAGCAACGGACACCGATTCGACCCGGCGATCC
>JBJONJ010000480.1:0-5947 GCA_046051905.1 Verrucomicrobiota bacterium | reverse complement strand
ACTTTGAAGGTGGCGTCCGCTTGCTTCAATTCACGCCCGAGGCCCACGGTGAAGTATTTGAGCGTGAGGTCATCGCCCACTTGGAGGTTGTGATCGTCGGCGAGCCATTGCGTGATGGTGATGCCAGAAGACGAGATCCGATCCGCCGCCGTGATCATCGAGTAAGGCGTGCCACCCTTCGCGGAGGTGATGCCATTCACCAGGTAGGTGAGCACGCCGTAGGCTTGCGGCGTGGCGAGGAGCTTTTCGGTGAGTATGGGATCGAGAAAGACACGGCTAGTGCTGATTTCCCATTCTTTTTGGGCTCCCGACACACGAGTGAGCTTGAGCCCGAAGTCTTCGAGGGTGCGTTTGGATGGATCGAGAGCTTGTACACCGCCTGTCCCAGGCGGCTTCTCAGATGGGCCGCCTCGGAGAGGCGGTGTACGGGCACTGAGCACCCCATTCACCCGCTGCTCCATGTCGATTTGCTTCTGAAGATCACTCAAGGCGACGAACGCGGTATCCGGCGTGATCTGCGAGGCGATAAGCTGGAAGGCGCCGAAGTCTTCGGGTGGCAAAATCGCGGCGATGGTACGGCGCAGAGTGACCTGCTCATTCGTGGAACCGGAGAGCGGGGCATCGCGGGAGATGGCGCTGGGGCGTTCGAGGCGGAGGAGGATGCTGTCGCCGGTTTTGGCGTTCAGCTTGCGGGCGAGCGGTTCGTTGATGGCGATCTCGTTGGAGCCGAGAGCGATCTTTTTGCCGCTGGGGCTGAGCGACCAAAAAGTGTCGTCCACGCCGAGAATTTGGGCGTTGTTGACGCGGACATTGCCGGTGCCCGCACTGGCGGAGCCGGTGGCGAAGATGAAGGGCACGCTCTGCGAATCGCGGGCGAGTTTCTCCGTGAACCAGCGGTCACCACCGAGCACACCGGACTCGATTTGGCCGAGGCGAAAGGCCGCCACGCGCCGCAGGCTGGCGCGGACGCTGTCGCCGACGAAGAGCGAGCCGCTGAGGATGGCGGAGGCCAGGAAGGCACCGAAGAGCAGGCCAAGATGACCGCGCCAGTAGTGGCGTGCAGAGGTGAGGATGAGGGAGAGGCGGCTCATGGGTTTCAGCTTCTTCCTCTTACTCCTACTCTTCCTCCTTCTCTCGGCGGATCGGGGAGGAAGAGTAGGAGGAAGAGAAAGAGGAGGATTGTGGGATACGGCTCAAAGAGCCTCCCTGATGCGGAGCTTCCACATTTCGGCGCGTTGGGCGAAGGTCTTGTCCTCGTCCTGGTAAAGGATGCCGCGGGAGACATTGACGAGCAGCGGGGCCTGGCGGCCGCTGTTTTTCAGCGCGGCGAGGTCGCCTCCCTGCGCTCCGAGGCCGGGGATGAGCAGCGGCACATCAGGGATGCGGGTGAGCACATCCGGCGCGGCATTGGTGAGGCCGACGACGAGGCCAGCCTGGGACTGGCCGGCGGTCATATCGGCAACGAGTTCGTAGATGTGGCGGTCGCCGGATCTTTGCAGCTCGATGTCCTTGGCACCCGGATTCGAGGTGACGCCGAGGAGGTAGATGCCTTTGCCGCTGTATTTGAGGAAGGGCTCCAACGTATCGCGGCCCATGTAAGGATTGAGCGTGACGGCATCGGCATTCAGCACATCGAAGCAGGCCTTGGCGTAATAGCCCTGGGTCTCGCCGATGTCGCCGCGTTTCACGTCGAGCACGGTGGGGATGTCCTTGGGGATGGCGGCCATGATCTCCTCGAGCATCTTCAGGCCCTGCCAGCCGAGGGCTTCAAAGTAGGCGGCATTCGGCTTGAAGGCGGCGGCGTGCGGCGCGGTCTGCTCGATGACGTTCAAGATCCACTTCTTGGTGTCCTCGCCGGCATCGGCGGCACGGACGTCGAGGCCGACGCAGAGGTTGGAACTGGTGGCGGCGATGCGGGCGCGGAGCTTGTCAGTGAAGGTCATAGGGCTCCTGCATGGCACAGGATTTCTTCCGCGCCAAATCGAAGATTCGGCGGCTCACTCCAGATACTCGCCCGCGATGATGTCCTCCTCGCTGGCATCGGCGTGGATGCTGCCGGAGATGACGCGGTGGGTGATGTCTTCGAGGTATTGCTGGAGCACCTCGCTGAGTTCGAGGAACTCAGGCCAGAGCGTGTCATCGACGAAGCTTTTCGGCACGCGGACCATGACGGTGTTGCGCCGCTGGCGGGCGTAACGGTAGGGGCGCAGGTCGTAGCGGCGCAGCAGGGCGATGAAGAGCTTCTTCGACCAGCCATCGACGAGAGTGAATTTGTATTCGATGGGCCGCTCGGCTTTCTCGGTCTTTTTCAGGCGCTGCTGGATGCGGCGCATGGCATCGGCGGCGGCCTCTTTTTCACCGGGCGTGGCGGCTCCAGCGTAGAGGCGCTCGATCTTGCGCAGCTTTTCGAGCAGTTCGGCCTCGTGCATCAGTCGAAGACGATGGTCTTGTTCTTGAAGACAAGCACGCGGTCCCGCACATGCCACCAGAGGGCCTTGGCGAGCACGTTTTTCTCGAGGTCGCGGCCGAGGCGCACGAGATCTGGCACGGTGTCCTCGTGGCTGACCCGCATGACGTCCTGATGAATGATGGGGCCTTGATCGAGCTCCGCGGTGACGTAGTGGCTGGTGGCGCCGATGATCTTCACGCCGCGCTCGAAGGCCTGGTGGTAGGGCTTGGCACCGACAAAGGCCGGGAGGAAGCTGTGGTGGATGTTCAGGATGCGGTTCGGGAATTCGGCGATCATGGCCTGTCCGATGATCTGCATGTACTTCGCCAGCACGACGGTGTGGATGCGCTCCTGCTTCAGCAAGGCGATCATGGCCTGCTCCTGCGCGAGCTTGTTGTCCTTCGTGATGGGGAAAAGGTGAAACGGAATGCCGAAGCGGTCGGCGGCCGGTTTGAGCGTGTCGTGATTGGCGACGATGAGGGGGATCTCCACCGGGAGCTCACCGGCCTCGTGCCGGGCGAGGAGGTCGTAGATGCAGTGGTTTTCCTTCGTGACGAAGAGGGCGAGACGCTTCTTCTGGCTAGAGAAGGCGAGCTTCAGCTGCATCTCGTGGCGGCGTGCCATCGGCTGGAGGCGTGCCTCGATCTCCTCTTTTTCGAGCGTGAACTTCTCCAGGCTCCACTCGAGCCGCATGAAGAAGGCGTTTTGCTCCTCGTCGATGTGCTGCTGGAGGTCGATGATGTTTCCCTGATGGGAGGAGATGAAGCCGGTGACATCATGGACGAGCCCCGGGCGGTCCGGGCAGTGGATGAGGAGGGTGGCGGTTTCGTGCATGGGAGGAAGGAGGTGGCGGAGAGGACATCAAAACCGGCCTTCGGGGAAGGAGAAAGGCATGGAATATGACGCGGCAAATCCAAGTTTGACTCACCGCCCCGCCTCGCTTGAGGTTGGCGGCCTTTCGCATGGAACTGAATTCGATCGTTGAAGCCCTACTTTTTGCCTCTCAGGAGCCCCTGGGCGTGCCACAGATGTGCACGGCGGTGAAGGAGACGGCCAAGGACATCCTCCAGGCTGCCACCGAGAGCGGTGAGGGTGGTGAAGGCATGGTCGTGCCTGATTGGGTGGCCCCGCTGGCCGAGATCACCGAGGAGGGCATCCGCGCCTCGCTTGATGCCCTCATCGCCCGCTACGAGCAGGAGAAGCATTCCTTTACCATCGTCGAGCGCGCCAATGGCTGGCGCATCTGCGCCCGCGGTGAGTATGCCGAGTGGTGCCGCGCCCTCTACCCCGGTAAAAAGGTGCAGCGCCTCAGCCAGCCCGCTTTGGAGACGCTCGCCATCATCGCCTACCGCCAGCCGATCACCAAGGCCGGCATCGAGGCCGTCCGTGGCGTGTCGGTGGACACGATGGTGCAGCAGCTCGTGGATCGCGGCTTGGTGAAGATCGAAGGCCGCGCTGATCTGCCGGGCCGTCCGCTGCTTTACGGCACCACCGAGGCTTTCCTCGATCATTTCGGCGTCAAATCCCTCGACGAGATGCCCAACGCTCAGGAACTGCGTCGCGTGAAACTGCCAACCGCTGAGGAAGGCCAGGCGCAGAATGCCGAATCGCCTGCGGAACAGCTCGCTCTGGCCCCGGTGGCCTCTCAAGAAGCCCCCGCCGCAGCGGAAGAAACCCCCGATGGCGAATAACCCACCCGGAGACTCTGCGGAAGCCATGTCACTTGATGAAGTCCGCTCGAAGATCGATCGCATCGACCGCGAGTTGCTGCGGTTGCTGAACGAACGCGCCGAGCTGGTCCACGAGGTGGGCGAGATCAAGCGCAAGGACGACCTCGACATCTATGTGCCCGGTCGCGAGGACCAGCTCCTGCGCAAGCTGGCCGCTTTAAATGCGGAGCAGAAGGGCCGCCTCACCGAGCGGGCCATTCGTGCGATTTTCCGCGAGATCATGAGCGCCGCATTGGCCCTGGAGGACAGCCTGAAAATCGCCTTTCTCGGCCCGGCTGGCTCATGGACGCACCAGGTGGCCGTGAACAAATTCGGTCACTGCGTGGAGTATGTGGCGGAGGCGAGCACCGAGGCTGTTTTCAACCGCGTGGCGGCGCAGGAAGTCGATTACGGCGTGCTGCCCATCGAGCATTCCAGCGAGGGCGCGGTGCATCACACGCTCGACCATCTAGCTGGCAGCGAGCTGCGCATCTACGCGGAGATTTTGTGGAAGGCGGATGCCGCCGTGATGCTCCGCGATGCCTCGAAGCCGGTCACGGCCATTCATGGTCACCCGCAGATGATCGCCCACTGCCGTCCGTGGCTGGTGGAGCAGTTTCCTGGTGCTCGATTGATCGAAAGCGCCAGCTCCAGCCTTGCTGCGGAAGAAGCTGCTCGTGAGGATGGCATCGCCGCCCTGGGCACGCCGCTGGGGGCGGAATTGCACGGCCTGCGGGTGCTGGCCTCCTCACCGAAGGCTTACGCCACGCAAACACGCTTCATCATCCTCGGCCGCCGCAGCGGTCCGCCCTCCGGCAATGACAACACGATGCTCATGGTCGATGCGAGCGACCGCGTGGGCTCGCTGATGGAGATTTTGCAGGCCTTTGCCTCGCGCAACGTGAACGTCCGCCAGATCGAAAACCGCCCCATGCCCGGCGATGGCCGACAGGCCCGCTTCTTCCTCGAAGTCAGCGGTCACTTTGAAGACTTCGGCATCCAAGAAGCCATCAGCGGCCTCGCCAGCGCCTCCGCGAGTGCCAAGATCCTCGGCAGTTACCCGGCTCCGAGCTGGGTGGAGGAGAGGTGAGCACTTCAGATCGAAGGCTCGCTTTCCGCTCGATAAGCCTGCGCCAGCAAGGTAACGGGCTGAGTCACGGCCTGGCCAGAGGCGCGGAGGCCGTTGGCGAGTTGGAGATGGCAGCCGGGATTGCTGGTGGCGACCACATTGATGCCGGTGGACTTCACGCAGGCGACTTTGCGGTCGAGCAGCTTCCGGCTCTGCTCGGGCTGGGTGATGTTGTAGATGCCGGCGCTGCCGCAGCACCAGTTGGACTCCGGGAGTTCCTTCAAGGTGAGGCCGGGAATGCTTTGCAGGACCTGACGAGGTTGGGAAACGACCTTCTGGCCATGGCAAAGATGGCAGCTCTCATGGTAAGTGACCTCGCTGATGCCTGCGCCAGCCTGCGGCTTGCGCAGGCCGACCTGCACGAGCCATTCGTGGATGTCCTTCACCTTTTTGTCCCACTGGACCGCTTTGGCCGAGTAGAGCGGATCATCATGCAAAAGATGGCCGTAGGTCTTTAAATGCGAGCCGCAGCCGCCGGCATTGGTGATGATGGCATCGAGCGTATCGAGGTCGAAGGCGTCAATCTGGCGGCGGGCGAGTTCGCGGGCCAGTTCCAGCTCGCCATTGTGTGCATGCAGCGAGCCGCAGCAGCTCTGCGAGCGAGGCGTGACGACCTCGCAGCCATTCGCGAGCAGCACATCGACGGTGTCGCGATTGATG
>JBJONJ010000479.1:0-20668 GCA_046051905.1 Verrucomicrobiota bacterium | reverse complement strand
GCGTGGCGATGAAGGCATTCGTCTCCGAGAGCAAACCGGCCGCACTGTGAATCTTCGTGGTCTCAATCGCCTCGTCTTCACGCATCGCCGGCATGATCGTGGCGATGCGTTTGGCGATCATCGACTTCCCCGTGCCCGGCGGGCCAATCATGAGGATGTTATGACCTCCCGCCACAGCCACCTCGATGGCCCGTTTCGCATCCCCCTGCCCTTTCCCATCCGCAAAGTCGATCTCGTAATGCGAGGCCGCCGCGAAGAACTCCGCCGCGCGGCAAGGCTCCGGTGCGATGTCGAAGTCGCTTTTCAAGAAATCGACCGCCTCACGCAGATTCGCCACGCCAATGATTTCGATGCCGGAGACGACACTCGCCTCCGCCGCGGCCTTTTTCGGCACCAAGAGCCTCTTTCGACCTTTCGCCCGAGCTTCGATGGCCACCGCCAGCAAGCCACGCACGGGCCGCAGCTCGCCATTCAGTGCCAGTTCGCCGATCATCGCCGTCTCGCTCAGCACTGGAATCGGAATTCGTGAACGATGAGCGATCAATGAAATGGCGATCGGCAGATCGAAGCCCGGCCCTTCCTTCTTCAAGTCCGCTGGAGCGAGATTCACCGTTGTCACGCCCTCGTTCATGGCAAAGCCGCTGCTTTGAATGGCCGCTGTCACCCGTTCACGGCTTTCCTTCACCGAGGCATCCGGCAGCCCCACGATGATCATCTTCGGATTGCCACCGCCGTCGTGGGACTCGATCTCGATTTCAACGGCATTCACGCCGACTAGGGTGGCTGAGTAGGTGCGGGCGACCATTAACCGCGATTATTGAAGGGCCGATCACTCTCGCAAGCAGGCTTTTGGCCGGCTTGCAGATGATCACAGCTCCCAAATGCTCCGCTCCAGAGAGGTTTCGAAGCTGCGCGGTCGGCTCGATCGCGGGCCGTGGCCGTCCCCCGTGTCAAAGCGGAGGCCACAGACGGTCATGATGACATGCAGGCAGGGAGCAAGCAGATGGTGGGACACAGCCCCATGCTAGGCTGGCCGAAATGACCAAACCCGCCCGAGGCCATCAGCCAGCCGGTCAAGCACCGACCATCCAAAAATGGCAGCCACGAGGGCCTCCCCCCGTGGGACTGTGCAGCATGGCAACCCTACATTGGTGGCAGGCAGAAGCACCCATGCGGGCGCACTGCCAAGCATCCAGGCCAGTTGGAGAAGGTTGCGGATGAGCAGCGCTTCAACCGGGGTTGCCGCCGGTTGACCGCCCAAGGATACAAAAACACAGTGCACCTTATCCATTCTGCAGAATGCGCTCCCAGAGGAGATCATTCATGAGGACCTGGGTGATGAACTCACGGCTGCTCGCAGCAGCCTCCGGCACCTCGGGAGCTTGGGCAGGAACCTCGATGTCGAGTTTGAACCCGGAGGCGCCACGTGGCACCTTCCCCACGCCGCCGAGATGGCTCGCGAGCATCATGGCACCGAGCAGAGCCATGCCAGGCGCATCCACGCCAGGCCTAGCCTGCGTGAGCAGCGGATCAAACACCGCACGCAGGGCCTCGGGCGAGACACCGCCGCTGTCATCGGCCACGGAGAGAGTGATTGAGCTGCCATCCGCGGACGCGGTGGCAGTGAGCGTGACTTTTTTGCCCACGCTGAGCAGCTGCAGCTCGGCCTGAAGGACCAGCTGGAGCAGTTTTTCGAAAGCCGCTTTGTTCACCTCCATTGAGGGCAGCGACTCTGCGACGTCTAGGTTGATGCCTTTGGCGGCAAAGTCGGCTTTTGAAGCTTCGGCGACGGATTGAATCACCGCGGACACTGGGCTCTTTTCACCACCGGCTGACGCGGCGAGCACCTCAGCCAGCGAATCGGCGAGCTGCCTGGACTGCCGGGCCACATGTGCATGGAAATCACGCCAGAAAGTGCCCTGACGCAACCGATCGAGATCGAACACCGGGCGGCCACCACGACCAGGAATGACCTCCAGGAAGCTGTGAAGGCCCCGCAGCGGCTGGCGGAGCCGGCTGGCGAGCGTGCCCGCGGCCACGCCGAGACCGAGCACGCGGTCGGCGATGAGAACGTTTTGCAGCGTGGAGAGCTTTTCGCGGAGCAGGTCGTCACGCTCCTGCTGCAGGATGTAAAACTCCATGGCGCGCTGCAGCGTGTTCCGCATGTCCTCGATCTGAATTGGCTTCGAGATGTAGCGGAAGATGTTGCCCAGGTTCACGGCGTCTACAGTGGCACTGTAGTCCGCATATGCGGTGACCATCATGCGCACGAGACGCGGGCGGAGGTGGCGGGCTTTCTCCAAGAGCTGAACGCCGGTCTGCCCCGGCATGCGCTGATCGGAGAGCAGGACGCCGATGTCATCGCCGTGTTCTTCAATGAGCTTGAAGCCGGCGTCGGCGCTGCTGGCGGTGAGAATGCGGAACTCATCGCCGAAGGATTTCTCGAAGTACTTCAAAGCCTTCTCCTCGTCATCGACATAGAGCACCGAGTATTTTTTGAGGTCGTATTGGTTTTGCATGGGATAGTTTGTGTTGGTGTGGGTCTGGATCAGTTGAAATCCGGGCTTTCGGCGGACGGGAACTCGAGGATGAACTCAGTGAACTGGCCTGGTTCACTGCGCACCTCGACACGGCCACCATGGTCGGAAATGATTCGATTGCAGATGGAGAGGCCCAGCCCCATGCCCTTTCCCACATCCTTGGTGGTGAAGAAGGGATCGAAAATTTTATCGCGGATGGAAGCGGAAATGCCCGGGCCGTTATCACGAAGGGTGAAGATGACCTTATCCCGCCGTTTCTCGCCATGAATGCGGATGCTGGGCTGCCCGCCCTCTGGATAGGTCTTGCTCTCCATGGCGTCGATGGCGTTCTGCACGAGGTTGATGAAGACCTGGGTGAACTGGTTCGCATCCCCGCGGATCTTGAGGCCAGGTGGCACCAGGACCTCATGCTGGACGCCGCTTTTCCACACATGGGAGAAAAAGCGCAGGCCGGTATCGACGACCGCTTTGAGGTCGAAGAAGGCGTTGAAGTCCTTAGTCTCGCGGGTGAAGCCACGAAGATCGGAGATAATCTGCGCCACACGGGTGATGCCGTCTGCGATGTCCTTGAGCGTCTCGTGGAAGTCCGGCTGCTCAGGCTCCGGCAGAAGTTTCGCGGACTTGGAGAGCACATGCAGGCCCTGGCGGGCGTAGTTGAGCGGGTTGTTGATCTCGTGGATGAGCCCGGCACTAAGGCGCCCGAGAGCGGCGAGCTTCTCGTTCTGAACGAGCATGGACTCGGTTTCCTTAATCTGCTCCAGCGCGGCTTCGAGCTGCTGCTTCTGGATGAAGATCTCTTTTTGATATAGGCGTGAGTCAACGAGGTTCTTGAGCCGGACGAGCATTTCGGTAAGTGAGAATGGCTTTGGCAGGAAGTCGCTGGCACCTGCCTCAAGGCAGTCGAGCTTTGTTTTCTCGTCCGCACGGGCAGTGAGCAACACGATGGGAATGCCGCGCGTGGACGTGCGATCACGCAGCTCGCGGCAGACTTGCAGCCCATCCTTCCCGGGCATCATCATGTCGGAGAGAATGATGTCCGGCAGGAACTGTGAGGCCTTGTCCACGGCCTGCTGGCCGTCCACCGCCTCGAGGATCTCGAAATTGGCGCTGAGCTGGCCCCTCAGGAAGCGGAGCATGTCCGGCTCGTCGTCAGCGATGAGCAGCTTCGGCTTGCGACTGTGGTAGACGTTGGTCTCGACGGGCTTCAACGTGGCCTGCAACGAGGTCATGGCCGGGAAGAGCTCCGCGCGGCGATACAAGTCGGCGATCCAATCCTTCTGCGTGCCCTCGGCATGCTCGCCCGGGTCGTGATGGGCATCCCCCTCGCCGGCCTCGACGAGCTCCTCGGGCATCGGACGCGTGAGCGGGAGCTTCACGATCATCGTGGTGCCCTTGCCCACATCGCTTGTAACGGACACGTTGCCCCCCTGGACCTCGGCCAGCTCCTTGACGAGCCCAAGGCCGATGCCCATGCCCTGGAACTTGCGTTGCGAGGAGGTGTCCGCCTGCCAGAAACGGCCAAAGATGTGTGGAAGTTGGTCCGCCGGGATGCCCATGCCGGTGTCCTTGACCTCGAGGACGAGCCACGCGTCCTCCGTGTGCGCGTTGAGGTCGACACTGCCGTTCGCCGCAGTGAACTTCAGGGCGTTGAAGATGAGGTTGAGGGTGATGCGCTCGAGCTTCTCAGGATCCGTCATCACCGTGCCGACCTCAGCCGTGACATGAGAGCCGAGCCTGATGCGCTTGTCGTGGGCCATGGCGCTGACGGACCTGGCGATGCCATGGATGAAATCCCCAATCTGCAAGGGTTTCTGACGGATCTTGATGGAGCCGGACTCCAGCCTCACCAGTTCGAGGAGGTCGTTGATGAGCTTAAGTAGGCGCATGGCGTTGCCATGCATCGTCTGGATGAGCTCCTGCTCTTCCATGACGCGTCCGGGAGGCGGATTGTGCAACATCGTCTCCAACGGGGCAATCATCAGCGTGAGCGGCGTGCGCAGCTCATGGCTAATGTTGGCAAAGAATCGACTTTTGGCCTCATCGAGCTCACGAAGCTTCTGGTTGGTCTCCTCGAGCTCGACCCGGTTCGCATTAAGGCGGTAGCGAAGCTGGAACTCAGACTGCCGGATGATGTTGTAATACCAGCTCCCGGCGATGATGAAAATGCCGGTGACCATCAGGAAATAGACATTGTTGAAAAACAGTCCGCGCAGTGAAAAGTCACCATGCAGTGACACCGCGAGAAAATACGTGACCAGCGCGAGCAGGAGAATCACAACGCTGTCCGCCACGGTCCAGCGCAGCAGAATGGCGGAGCCCAGCATGATCAGATTAAGCCCCGCGTAGTAAGGGGAGCCGGCGCCGTCCTGGCGATAGATCATCCATGAGATGGAGGCCAGCGGGATGAGCGCCACCAGACGGCCAAATGAACGGTAATAGGCTGAGTTTGGAAAGCAGTGCAGTGCCAGCCAGACGCCGGCGAGAAGCACCGCGGAGATGGCGCGGACGAAAAAGAACCTCTTTGTGACAGCGACGCCATACATAAAATAGTCCAACGAGGCCCCGGCGGGCATGAAAACGCCCGCCAGAAAGGCCCCCAGCTTGTAATTGCGAATGCGAATGGGGCGTTCGTAGAACTCAAACGAACGTGCCATGCTCTCTCGAGCCTCTGGACTGTCGAAGATCATTGGGCTGGCTTGCGAACCTCAAGGAAGATGTTCACGCCGGTCTGGTCTGCCTTGACGTCGACGGCCTCTATCGGTGCCTTGTCTGGCGCGATCTTAGCAAAACCCTCCTTGTCCCGATAGACGAGGTGCCACTCAAGGACATACTCCATCCAGCTGCGAGACGGATTAGAGAGGTCCACATTGGTCGCAATCAGCAGCCCACCAGGAGCCAAGAGGTCATAAAAGACCTCCAGAAGGCGGCGGCAAATTCGGTCTGAGAGATAGTCAAAGAGGCCGGCACAGTAGACAAAGTCGTAGCTGGCCGGCTCAAAGCCCGCGCCGGTGCGAGTGGACTCCTTGAGGATCTGGTGCACGGAGCGTTTTTCGAGCTTGATGCCGGTGCGGCGGCGGTGCCGAGTGCGCAGGGCCTCGAGCTCGCGGGAGGTGTTGGTGATCGTCTCATCGTTGAAGTCGAGAAGCAGAAAGTCCGCATTGTCGCAAAGCGGATCATCCACCAGGAAGTTCTGGATCTCCTGTGCCGGGCCGCAGCCAAGATTGAAGATGCGGGCCACTCTCCCCTGCTGCGTCATGCGCCCGGTCTCCTCATGAAGGCGCTGCTTGAGGTAGATGATGCGGTTGCGGTGCGCCACAACGGGCGCGGTGTCGAGGAAGAGGCGATTGAGCACCTTGGCGAACATGGAGCTGCCCTCGTACGGATCGCGGAGCATCATGCTGACCATCTCGTAGTCACCGGCGTAACCCAGCGGCTTCTGAAAGGTGCGGTAGATGAAGGGGGAGCACAACACGAGCGGGTGAAGCTGGCGCTTGACGTAGCTGCGATGCACTGGTTGCAGTTCCGGCGGAATCGACGGGGTGGTGCCCTCAAACCGCACCAGCAGGGGCGCGACGGCGGGCAGGATAGGCTCCTCGAGCTTTTTGATGGTCTCACGCTCCGTTTGGATGCGATCACCGGATGGCAGGGAACGCACGCCAAGCTCCACCTGCTCCATCCAGCGTCGCAGATCGGACAAGAGTGTGTGCATGTCCGCGACGACGAGCTTGAAGTCCGGCGCGACACTGTAGTTTTTTTCTGTCTCGCGGAGGAACTCGGCAAAGTCCTCTAACAGGCGGTTCTTATTGTGCGCCGGGGAGAGGATGTCGATGTCAATCCAGCCTTCATCCGTGAGGGACGCCTCGCAGATGAGCATAATACCCGTGTTCACTAGGTTGGCGATCACCGCGCGTCCCGAATAGACGACACGGTCATTCATCATGATGCGGAAGTCGTTCAGCACCTCCGAGAGCTGGACAATGCTGTAAGGGTTGTACACCTCGAACACCCCAAGGTAGCGGGTCAGCCGGTGGAGCGTGCCCCGCACTTCGACGCCCTGACTGTTCCGGCAGATGATGAAGCTGAGGCGCTCACCCGTGGAGTTGGGCACTGGAAGAGAGTTGTCTTTCATTTCCATTTCAAAGACCTCCCCCGGTAAGCGGTTGCCAGAGTGTTTGTTCCAGTGCTTCACAGCCTGGGCGGCCGTCTCGAAGCGTTTGATGGTGAATGGGGAGCTTCATGAGTGCGCGATTTGATGGTTAGAAACGATGCGTGAGACGGAGGAAAATGAATTGCCACTGGTGCTTGTAACGCCTGTTGAAGACCGACGTGGTGTTTCCGCTGATCGTGCGGACGGGGTTGTATAGAAATGCGTAGGGCAGATCGATGCTCTCGCGCTTGCCTCGCCAGCCAACGCCCACGCCGAAAACAGGGCGATCGTTGACGGCCACCGAGGGGGTGGCGCCGCGGCCTGCGAGTTCTGGGAGAACAGATAGCCGCAACGCAGATTCCAATGCTTGCCCAACGTGTAAGTGATGCCCTCTCCGAGGTCGATGGAGCTCTTCCAGCCGATTAGCGCGACGTGGTTGTCGGCGAGCAGCACCTGGCATTTGTCGACATTGGTCGGGATGTCTTCGTGGGACGATTTTTTCGACCACTGAAAGTCAAACCCGGGCGTGAGCCGGCCGATGAAGTCGATGCCATAACCGACCGCAATCGACGCCGGGAACGTAACGTCCGTCTTCAGGCTGCTGACCAGGGTGCCCTCCACCGCAAGGCGCTGCCCTTTGGCGATGGTCCAGTTCGCCCCCGCGTAACCGCCGACGCCCCAGCCCGAGCCCCGGAAACTGAGCTCCCCGTCCGGCGTGCCAAACCCCGCCCACAAGCCCCAGGGATAGGCGCGGCGGATTGTCGGCTCGGAGTAGATAATATCCAGGCCCGCGGCGATACTGAGTGTGTCGGTCACGTTATAGGCAAGGGACGGCGTGATGACGATGGCGAGGAGGCGCGTCTCGCAGGCAAGCGGGTATTTAAGGGCCTGATCCATGTCCTTAGGATACTTGGTGGCCATGCCGAATGCGGTGCTGGTCCCGATGCCGAAAACGAGCCGGCCAGGGATGATCCATGACTCGCTCATCCTCAGCGAGGCACCGCTGTTGGAATCATAGTGGATGTCGCCACTCCAAACAGTGGCGTTGATGAGCATCTGCGCCTCCCCCATGCGGGCGATGTTCGCGGTCGAAACAAGAACTACCGACGCATTATCCAAGTTGGCAAAACGCCCGCCGGCTGTGGCGAGAGCCTGGACGGAGGCCGGGACAGCCGAGAGAGTCGCCGCCGCGGCCAAAAAGCCATGCGTGAGGAGAATCAGCAGGAATCTGAGGCGTCGGGTCATCGGGAGAATTGTGAACTTCAGGCAAGGTTGTTGGCCTGGCAGTAGCGAAGCAGATCGACCGTGCTCTTGAGGCCGGTCTTCCGGCAGAGATTGTGCTTGTGGACCGCCACCGTGCGCGGGCTGAGCGAGAGATCCTGCGCCACCTGCTTGAGGCTCTTTCCACGGGCGAGCTGCATGAGCACCTCCAGCTCCCGATTGGAGAGCTTTTCATGGTCTTTGCGCATGGTGCTCTTCCGGATGGAGAGGTCCGCGAACCGCTGCGCGAGCTCCCGCGATATGTAGGTGCGCCCCGCCATGGTGGCACGGATGGCCTCAAAGAGCTCGTGTGGTGGAGCGTCCTTGGTGACGTAGGAACGTGCGCCAAGCTGCATGGTGCGCTTCACAAACGTCTCCTCCTGGTGCATCGACACGGCGATGATGCGCGGCGGGTTGGCGATCATCCGCAGCTCGGTGGTCAGCTCGAGACCGGAGCGGTCACCCAGCTCAATGTCCACCAGCACGATGTCATAGTCATGCTGGCGGGCGAAGAGCATCGCCTCGGCACAACTGCCCGCCGAGTGCACTTTGGAACCGGTAAACTCCGCCTTCAGTATGGTGCTAAAGGCCTCGCGAACAAGCGCGTGGTCATCCACCACAAGAAGGCTGAGAGACGCATCGGGAGACATGATGGAGGTTAGACGGATTTGAGTGCGGAGGGCCGTGAGTTGCCTGAGGGAGGCAGTGGCACCCGCACGGCGATTCGCACCCGGTCACCTGCGCCCGAGGCAGATACGTCCAGCTCAGCGGCCATGAGGGCGCACCGGGCCTCGACCTGCACGACCTCCGGCGAGGTCTGATCCGCTGAGCAAGAATCACCGCGCCCGTCATGATCGATGAAGATGTCCCAATGCCGATGTCCGGTCTGGCAGGTGATCTCGAGCCAGCTGGCTTCTGATCTTTGCAGGCAGACGTGAACCAACTCCTCAACAACCCGAAAAAGGTTCAGCCGGTCCTTGAGCTCGAGTTCGGGCTCGTTGCCGTCCAATTGAAGCATGATTGAACCACCAAAACCTTCGGATAGGGCACGGATGATCTGCTGGAGCGCCGCATTGAAGCCAAAAAACTTCAGCACTGGCGGGCACAATCCCTCCGTGATGTCCCTGACCATGCCCAGTGTCTGCCGGAGGGTGGATTCAAGCTCTCCGTGCAGCCTAGCCACCAGCTCCGCATCGTTTCTCTGGGCATTCGAGTGCCGGAGCATCTCACTGAGTGAGGAGCATACCACCAACCCACCAGCGACATCTTTGTGAAGACGGTGGGAGAGTTGAATCCTCATTTCGTCTTCCGCAGCCAGACAATCTGCCAAAGCCTTAATCGGGACGCTGGGCGAATCCAGGCTTTGGAGAAGGACGAAGGATTGCATATACTTTGTGATTAAGCTTTCGCGTTATTATGCATGCATATTTAGATTAATCACAACTACATTTCACGATCACGTAAATGTTTCTTTAAGATTTATTCATACTTGTTTTGGAACGTTTTATCTAGGCACATATGCTTTATTATCACAGCCATCCCATGGTCTTGGGAAAATGATGGGCAAGCGAGTGATTTGAGATGGTAGTGTGGCTTAAAAGCGGACCAGGGCGAGTTGCGTTTTTACGGTATGTAACGCGGATTCGTAGGCAAATAACGCAAATGCTGTCCTATGAGATCGCGTGCCCACAGGCTCAAAACCTGGCAACCACGAGGTATGCGGGCTGCCTAGCAGCGTGAAACTCCCACCTGCTGTCCCATGGCTTTGTAAAATGCCAAGCAAATCGAGCCGTTCCCACATCGCCGCGCGCACTACGGCGAAGAGCCGTGTGAAGCTGTGTCCCCACTGGCTCATGTGCGCAGCGAAGCGCAGCAGCACATGCACCAGCAACGCCGTCCACGCCTGCCAGCAGATCGCGTTGTCGTTGTGACCCAAAAAGGCGGCAAGCTTGAGTGTTTGCTTCACCTGTTTAAAGAACACCTCAATGGCCCAGCGGGCGCGGTAGAGATAGCACTCACTGCAAGGACTCCAATGGGTGTTGTTGGTGATAATGACCATCAGGCGCCTCTCCCCCTCTCGACCTTCACCTAGGCCTCGACCCGCCGCACGCTCCAGCAGGAGAGAGACTTCCTCTTCGTCCCGGTGAGCTTAACGATCTGATCCTTCACTTGCCTTTGAAAACTGACAGGTTGCGCAGGGCGCGGTAGCAAAAGTTGTCCTTGGCGCGGGTGACCCACTGCACGCCGCGCAAATCGAGATCATGCAAGTGGGCGTAGTCCACATACGCCTTGTCAAAGACGATCACCTCGCCCTCCAACAGACCCGCACACAACTCGCGGAGCGTTTATTGTTATGCTCGCCAGTACTGCCCACGATGGCGGAGGTGGTCAGGAAGCTGTTTAAGCTCTGGCACAGGTGCATCTCGGCGGCAGCTTTGCTCTGGCGGTTCCTGGCCTAGCCCATGCAGTTTGCCACCAGTTCCATCACAGTGGAGTCAACCGCGTGAATCCTCACTTTGAGACCGTGGAGCGGAGCGCGTAAGCCGCGGCCGGGCCGCTGAGCGCCAAAGCTCGCATGGCAATGATGCAGATGTTCCAGCGTGCGCCAGAAGACCAGCTCGGTGAAGCGGGCGTCACGCTCCTTGTTGGCATGGTAGAGGTCGTTGCGTGAGGGCGGGGTGAGGCCGAAGACGGCGATGGCGCGGGTCTTGAGCCGCAACCAGTCGCAGATGTCATTGAGACTCAGAGCGCGGGCGAACTGGGCGAAGATCATCGTGCCGAGGTGGCTCAGGACACTGAAGGTCCGCGCCTTGGCATCCACGTCGGTCTCCCTGGCGGCGGCGCTGGTGATGCTGCGCGGTGTGAGCTTGAGTATCTGGCCGAGAACGTTGATGTGGTGACGTGCTGGCTGGGTGGCTTGAGTGTGTTTTGGTTTTGAGATCGCACTCCAAATCAAACCACTTACCGCCGTCAGTGAGCACACTTCGCACCCGTCTGCCCAGCCGCCCTATGGGATGGCAGTGCTGCGGATTCTCTGCGTGAACGCGCGTGAAGCGATGCCACGTGGCGACACGCTCAGCATCCAGACCTCCAAAACCCAGATCGACGCCCAGTATGCCGCCAGCCACGAGGACGCCGGCAGTGACCGCCATGTGCTCATCATGGTGAGCGATGAAGGCACCTGGATGCCGCCCGAACTGTTGGGCAAGATTTTCGATCCATTCTTCACCACTAAGGAAGCCGGTCATGGCGCCTGACTGGGCCTGTCCAACACGCTGACCGTCGTAAAGAGCCATGGCGGATTCATCGAGATCGATTCCGCTCACGGCCAAGGAACCGCTTTCTGCGTGTATCTGCCAGCCACCCCGTCCGCCCTGGCTGAACACCAACACCCCGCGGATGAACCTCTTCCGCGTGGTAGCAACCAGCTTGTATTGGTTATTGATGACGAGACAGCAGTGCGGAAGATCACCTGCCATTGCCTGAAGAACTTTGGCTACCGTGTGATGTCCGCCAGCCATGGCGCCGAGGCGGCGGCCCTGTATGCGCGGCCTTATCAGGAGATCGACGCCGTGATCACCGACATGATGATACCGATTATGGACGGTCCATCCACCATCAGGGTCATCCGCACGTTGAACGCCTCGGCGCGGATCATCGCGGCCAGCGGCGTGGGCACCCAGATGGACGCCGCTAGAGCCAGGGACTGCGGAGCCAAAACCTTCCTTCCGAAGCCCTACACCATCAGTGGCCTGTTGGTGGCACTTCAGGAGGTGCTGGGGGCCATCAGCGATTAGCCCGGCCGCCCCCACCCCACCCCATCAAGCAAATCGCTCAGAGCGGCGAGAAGCGCATCTGCCGTGTACGGCTTCCGCAGAAAGTGTTTCACGCCCAGGCTCTCGACTTTCGTCTGCATCTGGTAGTTCAATCCGCTCGCTCCAATGATTGGCAATCCTGGCTGGATCTTTTGCAGGGCCTGGATCATCGCCGGACCATCCATCACCGGCATCATCATGTCCGAGATCACTGCCACAGGGGTCTCCGGCCCTTTCAGGAAGGTGGCGATGCCATCAGTGCCGTCGCATGCCGTGATGGCACGATAACCGAAGGCCTCCAAGGCATGGCTGGTGGCCGTGCGGATGGCAGATTCGTCATCGACGACGAGAATGAGCTCGCCACGCCCGGGACGATGCTTCGGAGGTTCGGACGCTGCCGTCACGGACTCGGACTGTGCAGAGGGCAGGTAAACGCGGAAGACACTCCCCTTGCCCATCTGGCTGCAGAGTTCGACGAAGCCGCGGTGAGATTTGATGATGCCTACTGTTGTTGCCAGGCCCAGTCCCGTCCCCTTGCCCACCTCCTTCGTGGTAAAGAAGGGCTCGAAGATGCGCTCACGCAGCTCCGGCGGAATACCCATGCCAGTGTCACGCACCTCAAAGACCACATGCGGCCCCGGTCTGGCCTCGTGGTACATGCTGGCGAAGGGCTCATCGATCTGGAAGTTGAAGATGCTGAGCCGCAGCTCACCCCCATCGGGCATCGCATCACGGGCGTTCACGCACAGGTTCAGCAACACCTGGTGTATCTGGGTGGGATCCGCTTCCACATTCCAAGTGTCCTCTGCGCAGGCACAGGTGACGTGAACCGATTTGGGGAAGGTTTCCTGCAAAAGATGCTCGAACTCGGAAAGCACCACCCTGGGCTTCAGGAGGACTTTCTGCCCTTCCACACCACGGGCAAAGCCGAGGATCTGCTTCACCATGTCCGCGCCGCGGTTGGCGCTGGACTCCAGGCTATTGAGCAGCTCCACATCACGCGGCTGCGTGAGCTTCATACGCAGGATGGCGAGCGACATGAGGATCGGCGTGAGGATGTTGTTCAAGTCGTGCGCAACGCCTCCGGCCAGCGTGCCAATGCTCTCCATGCGCTGCGCCCGGAGCATCTGGGACTCCATGCGCCGCTTTTCTGTCACATCCGTGAGGAAGCCCTCCAGGTGTCTCACGGCCCCATCATCACAGGGAATGGCCTGACCGCGCTCCCAGATCCACTTCTCCGAGCCGTCACGGGCGATGATGCGATAGGTCATCTCATAGTGATCGCCGCTCCTCACCGCTTCACGAATCACTCCGCGCACCCGCTCAATGTCCTCAGGATGCACCAGATGCTCGTAAACGACCGATTTGTTGCCGATGACCTCAGGGACCTCGTGCCCGGTGATCTCCATGCATCCCTCGCTGATGAATTCCACCACTAGCGGTATGCCCACCCGGCAGCGGTACACTGCCCCCGGCAGATTACTCATCAGCGTGGACATCATGCGCTCGTTCTCACGCAGTGCCTCGATGGCATGACGGCGCTCCCGCTCACGCTCCACCGCCGCGAGTGCAAAGGAGAGGTTGTCCGCCAGGGTGCACAACACCCGTACCTCCTCGTCCTGAAAGCAGTCACACTCGTCCGCGTAGATCAGCAGCACGCCGATGCACTTGCCATCCGGCTTGAGGGGGAATGAGGCACAGGAGCGGAACCCGCGTGCCAAGGCGCGTTCCTTGAAATGGAAGGTCACATCTTTCGAGATATCGTTCGAGATCACGTGGAATCCCGTTTTGAACGCCCTGCCGGCAGGTCCCATACCGGACGGATTCCCTTCGCGCATGGAAAGCACAATGCCGTCGAGATACCCCTGGTAGAGGCCGCCGAAGGCCGCCGGCTTGATCTCCATCGAGGCCTCTTGATACAGGCCGATCCAGGCCATGCGCATGCAGCCCTTCTCCACGGCGATGCGCACCGCGGCGTTGTAAAGCCCCTGCGGCTCCTCAATGCGGACAATGGCCTCGTTGATACCGCTGGACATGGCGTGCAGCTTGTTGAGACGCAGCAGCTTTTGCTCGTCGAGCTTGCGCTCATGCACATCGAGTACGGAGCCCGCCATGCGGTAGGGCATATGATTCTGGTCCCAAAGACTCTGCCCGCGTGCCTCAAACCAGCGATACTCGCCGGATTTCACGCGAATGCGGTGTTCCACGCAAAACGGCTGCCGCTTCTCCAAATGAGCATCGAGCGCGGACTGCACCCGCGGTAGGTCGTCAGGGTGAATTTTTTGCTCCCAGGAGAAAAACAGGCTCGGGAACTCCTCCACCGAATAGCCTAGCAGCTCGCGGAAACGCGTCGAGTAATACACGCCGCCGGTGTGGATGTCCCAGTCCCACACCCCCGCGGTTGAGCCGCTCGCCGCAAGGGCATACCGCTCCTCACTGCGGCGCAACGCCGTCTCCGCCTGGTGACGCACGATCTCCGCCGCCGCACGCACGGCAAAGATCTGGAACATGGAATGAATGCGGTCACGCCTGTCCATCGCCTTGGTATGAAAGACGGAAATGAGACCGATGATCCGCCCGTCCGAGGCATGCAGCGGCATGCCCATGTAGCAGACCACCCCTAGCTCCTGGAGCCTGCCATCCCTCGGGAAGAGCTCCCGCACACCCGACTCGTAGAAGCACTCCTCGCCACTGTAAACGGCCTCGCACGGCGTTCCGATCACTGAGTAGGTCACGTTGGGCTGAACCTTCCCACCAGCGCAAAAGCCCAGCGTTCGCACCATCCGGTCACGCTCCGGAATGACCATCGACACACAGGCAAACTTTACATCCAGCGTATCGGCCAGTTGCAGGCACAGGAACTGGAAAAATGTCTCGCCGCTCTTCAGTTTCGCGCCCTCAGCCATTGCTCGGAGCGCCGACTCCATTTTCTTCTCCAGGGTGATGTCGGAGGCCAGTTGCAGGATCGACTGGATCTCCCCCTGCTCGTTCAGCAGCACGGAGTTGTGCCATTCACACACCAGCACCCGTCCGTCCCGCGTAAAATTTCGATACACGCAGGTGTTCCGCGACTCGGAGCGGTCCAGCAGGCGGTTGAGCGATGCAGCCGCGCGTGGCAAGTCGTCTGGATGGATGAAGCCCCAGTCCGATGGATGCCGGCCCATGACCACTCCCGAGGTCCAGCCAAACAGCTTTTCCGCCTGCGGCGACCACCGGCAAACCCTGTTTTGGCTGTCAAACGCCACCAAGGCCAGGGAGATGCCCTCCAAGTGCGAGAGCAGTGCCGCGTGCGCCTGCTGCTGCTGCATGGCCACCTCCTGCTCCTTGCGCAGCGTGGTATCCCGCAGATTCCCGATGATCGCCACCGCCAGGCCAGCGGCATCATGCACGAGGAAGCTCGTGTCGCTGATCCAGCGATAACCAAGCTTCTTGTGGGCGAACCCATACTCCACCGCCGGCTGCGGCTCCGAGCCTCCCGCCAGCAGCGCGGTCAGCCTTTTCTCAAAATGCTCGCGATCATCCAGATGGATTCTGGATCTGAAGAAATTGAGACCACCTTCCATGCACTCCTCTACGGTGAAGCCCAGCACCTGCTCCACCGCCGGGCTGATGTACTCATAAGTCAGCGCCGGCAGGTTGAGGCAGTAAATCGGATCCTTGGTGTTGCCCAGCAAAGCGCGGAACTTGTCTTCGCTGCGCCGCAGATCTTTCTCCGCCTTTTTGCGCCGGGTAATATCGCGCACCGCCGCCACCACCTTCACGGCGCCCCCCACATCGGCCCGGCACAAGTTCACCTCGACCCAGAACACCCTTCCCCCGGCATGCCGCGCCTGCCATTCAAACAACTGCGGCCCTTCCTCAATGGTACGTCGGATCCAAGCAAAGGCCTCAATCTGGGTGTATGGCGTCACATTGGCACTGATCTCGCCGATCGTCGGCATGCCCACCTCTTCATGGCGCATGCCCCACATCGCCTTGGCACGGCGGTTCATCGATTCAATCAGGCCGGTTGCCGGATCATAAACAAAGACAGCGTCATGGATCGAGTCAAAAATCTCGCGATGCCACACACCGGGGTTGTCAGACTTGGGAAGCATTTCAGACATTCTATGGAAAGGGCGGCAGGTCACCGAGGCGACACTGGGCATAAGAATTCAGCGAGGCTTCGTTTGTTCGATCATCAAGGCCAGTTCCTTCAATCCACGTTCCTTCATCAGACAGCCGCGCACCTGCGGATGGCCACGAAGAGGTTCTAGGGCCTCGGTGGAATGATTGCTAAAAACGATAACCTGGGTTTTATCGCACTTCAGCCCCGAGAGCTGGTCCATCAGGTCGGCCGCCGTGCCATCTGGAAGCATGAGATCGCAAACCATCACGTCGGCCTCTCTATGAACCAGCATTTTAGCCGCTGACCGCACACCATCCGCTTCGTAAACCGCCCAGTCTGGCAGAAAGCACTCCAGTGCATGGCGAACAATCCGCCGGTAACCATCGTGATCTTCCACCAGTAGAATCATGGGGCGGGAAGACACGCCGGCGCAAGCAGATGAGAAGGGCGAAGACATGAGATAAGAGGAAAGGGGAGCCCAGACCCCAGAACTATAACCGCCATTCTTGAAACAGAACGATCAGCCTCCAAGAATAAAGAAACATTTATGCAGGCATCCATCGCACCGGCGTCACTGACATCCATGCTCATTTTTCCGACGGCCCCAGCGTTATCTCAGGAACAACTCGCTGCCTTGATCCACAAGCTGCGAGGCCCCTTGGCAGCCATCTCCGCCCAAGCCGAGACGCTTGCAGAAGGCATCCTCGGTCCTCTCAGCCCAAAGCAGTCCGAGGCGGTGCGTGCCATCCGCCAGGAAATCGAGCACAGCCTCCACCAAATTGAAGGACTCGAAGACCTCTGGATCCAGCGGCCTGCGGCTGAATCAGCGGCCTCCACGGCCTCCGAACTTCACGACCTGTGTCAAGGCGTGATTGCCGATTTTGCCACCGAGCTCGAAAACCGGCAGGTCACCCTTCAACTCGACTCCGCAAGGCCACTTCCAGAAAGTTCCCCGCCCGCCGCACAACTCCGACGGCTGCTCCGCGGTCTGCTGGCCTGCCAGCTCGCGCTCGTCCGGAGAAACACCATCGTTCGACTGCATCTCTCTTCTTTGCCCGCTGACGCCGGCAAGCTAGAAAACCACCCGCAGGTACAGGCACAACTCGTGCGCCTCGAACCCCTTTCCCTCCTGCTGCTTCACAAGGCTGGTAAAGTCGTTCTTCTGAACGACGGCCGTACACTGCCCTCACTGGGCCTTCAGCTGCCTCAAAATTGGAGCTGCTGGATGAGCCTCCAGCCGGTCGAAACCAACACATGGCCCGTGAGCAACACTGAAGCGCAGCCCACCGCGTCCCCAAGCCAGCTCATCCTCCTCGCCGATGACCAGGAAACACTCGCAAGCGTGCTGGCAAGCTACCTCCAGGATCTAGGCTACCGCGTGAAGAAGGCCGCCGACGGCCTCGAGGTCGTACGACTGGCCCGAGAGCTGCATCCCAACCTTATCCTGATGGACCTGCGCATGCCGCTCCTGTCAGGCATCGAAGCCCTGCGGCAAATCCGGCAAGCAGTCGATGAGTCAACTCGGACCATTCCCGTCATCTGCATGTCCGGCTTCAGCACCGCGGCCGAGGAAACACGCTGTCTCACCGCCGGGGCCAACGCCTTCCTCCGCAAACCCTTCCGCCCCGCGGAACTGCTAGAACTGCTGCCCAGGACATGTCCCTCTTCGCGACAGTGAGCTGGTCCCCTTCATCCATCTGATGCTTCTCGAGATGAGCTGCCCGATCGAGCGCCGGCCGCAGCAACAAGCGCAAGGTGTCGATGCACGGTCAAGTAAGATGGCGGTCATGCCCCATTACCGACTTTCCATCGCCGTGGCATCCGGCAGCCCCACGATCATCGTTTTCAGATTGCCTCCATCCTCGGTTTCACTCTCGCTGTTCGATGGCATCCACGATGGGCAAGCTGGCTCGGCGAGCCGGTGAAGTCGGGGCCGCATCCGCAAGGGGATTGACGCCCCGCGCCACCTCCGCATGCTCACGCGGCATGTCCGCAGCCCAGACTTCATCGCTCCAGCTTATCCGAACCTACTACGAAACCTTCAACCGGGGTGACCGCGAGGCCTTCCTCAATCTGCTGGCGGAGGATGTGGCGCATGACATCAACCAAGGCGGCTGTGAAGTGGGCAAGGAGGCCTTCCGTACCTTTCTCCAGCGCATGGACCGCTGCTACCGTGAGCAGGTGGTGGAGCTGGTCACCATGGCGAGCGAGGATGGTAAACGCGGCGCGGCGGAGTTTTACATCGAGGGCCAGTATCTCTCGACCGATGAGGGTCTGCCGCCGGCCACGGGGCAGCGTTACCGCCTGCGGGTGGGTGCCTTCTTTGAGATCAAAAACGGACTCGTGAAGCGCATCACGAACTACTATAACCTCCAGGAGTGGCTGCGCCAGGTCGGCGCAGCTTAAAAAAGCATCCATCTCTTTTTTCGCCATGAATCCCACGCAGCGAGTTAAAAAGCCCTCCTCGATCACCGTGGGAGATTTTTTCCAAACCAACCGCGAAGAGCTCCGCCTGCGCCTCATCGGGAAGGATGTCGGTTTCGCACGGAAGATCAGCGAGCCCTCCGTGAATCGCCCCGGACTGCTGCTGGCCGGTTTTGACACCTACTTCGCCTACAAGCGCGTGCAGGTCTTTGGCAATTCCGAGCACTCCTACCTCGAAGGTCTCGAGCCCAGCCTCCGCGCCTCGCGTTTCAGCAAGCTCTGCACGCAGGAGATCCCCTGCATCGTCATCGCCCGTGGCCACCGCATTGAAGACGAGCTCGTCGAGATCGCCAATGCCGCCGGCATCTCCGTGTTCCAGACCAGCATGGCCACGATGAAGTTCCTCAACGCGGCCACCATCCGCCTCGAATGGGCTTTTTCCCCCAGCCAGAGCCTCCACGGCTGCATGGTGGATGTGCAGGGCATCGGCGTGCTCGTCGAAGGTGAAAGCGGCAGCGGCAAAAGCGAGAGCGTGATCGGCCTGCTGCAACGCGGTGCCGCCCTCGTGGCTGATGACGTCGTCAAACTCCGTGTCGTGGAGGACCGCGAGATCATCGCCACCGCGCCGGAAAACCTCCGCGGCATGATCGAGATCCGCGGCCTGGGCGTGCTGAACGTCACCGCCCTCTTCGGCGTGGGCGCCCTGCGCCTCAGCAAGCGTCTCGACCTCATCGTCACCCTCGTCCACGGGCAGAAGACCGAGGACCTGGAGCGTGTCGGCACCTCCACCGCCGTGCGGGAGGTGATGGGCCTCGAAATCGCCCACGTCACCCTGCCTCTGGCACCGGGGCGCGACGTGGCCGGCCTCATCGAGCTGGCCGCCATGAACTACAAGCTCCGCGCCTTCGGCTACAACAGTGCCGTGGAGTTTGACCAAAGGCTGTTGCAAAAGATCACAAACAACCAATTAGGTTAGTCCCGCTCCCGCCCGCCACCTCCAAGCCCTTTTCCACATCGCCGCATGAGCCTCGAAAAAGAACTCACGATCCGCAACAAGATGGGCATGCACGCCCGTCCCGCCGCGCAGTTCGTGAAACGAGCCAGCAAGTACCAGTGCGACATCTGGGTGGAAAAGGACGACGAGCCCGTGAACGGCAAAAGCATCATGGGCCTCATGATGCTGGCCGCCGGCAAGGGCGAGACCATCAAGGTCATCACCGACGGCGTCGATGCCGAGGCCGCCATGGCGGATCTCGAAGATTTGGTGAACACCGGCTTTGGAGACGTGGAGTAATCGGGGCATTCCTGCCCCCGAATTCATTCAGACGGGCCACGAATGGCCCGGATACGAATCACCTCGGAAAGCAGCCTTCGCGGACAAAGTGAACTGCCGCGTCGAGCACCTTCGGCCGCCACATGATCCACGTGTGACCGGCGGGCAGCACCAGAAAATCTTTCAACCCGCCGATGCGACCGCCTTCCACCGTCACGACACCATCTGAGGCTCCATCGAGCCATTGACGGAAAAACGGCAGATTCGCCTCATCGCCCATGATGACGCCGGTTTCGACCTTCACCGCACCGAGGCGCTTTGGCGTGGCACTTTCATCCGTGCGTAGCTCTTGCAGCACCGGTCCCATGATCTTCTTCGCCACGATCCAGTCGCCGAGCTTGTCGGCGATCTCGCTGCCGTTGTTCGGCGGAGCCAGCAGCACCGCACGGCCCACCGGCAGCTTTTCCGCATGCAAAGCGGCCCACGCACGGAAAACGATGCCGCCGAGCGAGTGCGTGACGAAGTGCATCTTTTCCACACCCGGCCTCGCCGCGATCTTTTCGAGCGCTGGAGCCACAAAATCCCTCACCGCGGCCTCCACGCCCATTTTTCGCGAAGGATACGACACATACGCCACGCGGTAACCGGCCTTCTTGAACCACAAACCGGCTCCCAGCATGCTCCGCGGCGTGCGGGCAAGACCATGAAGCATCACGACGATTTCGGACGAGCGGATGGAGGCGGGCATCTTGGTAATGATTCTGGCACAACAATCGCGTCTGGACGAAACGAAGTTTGATCCGCTAGGCTTCACCTGCATGGAATTCGCCCGCACCATCCTCCTCCTCATCGTCGCCGCCAGCTTCATGGGCCTCGTGATGCTGGCCGCCGGCAAGGGCGAGACCATCAAGGTCATCGCCGACGGCGTCGATGCCGAGGCTGCCATGGCCGATCTCGAAGATTTGGTGAACACCGGCTTTGGGGACGTGGAATGATTCCACCCCAGGTCACGGCACGCCGTGTCCCTTCGCGGCCACCCACAGAGCATACCAGTCCTCGCGCTCGAGCTGGATGTCCGCGGCCTTCACACAAGCCTGGATG
>JBJONJ010000478.1:0-3413 GCA_046051905.1 Verrucomicrobiota bacterium | reverse complement strand
ATGGCCTGGAGGTTGGTTTGCAGTTTCCCGCGCTCCATCCACAGCCAGGCGGACGAGGCGGCGAAGGCTGCAGCGGCAGCCCAGCCAGTGAAAGTCCAGAAACCGCCGCCCCCGCTCGAATAAGCCACCGCACCACCACTGCGACGCGTGCGGATTTTGGCCCGGATGCGGCCTTTCAGCGCTGTGGGCGGGGCGATTGGTGCAACAGCACCGGCGAGATGCGCGGCCGTGTCCTCCAGATCTGCACAAAGATCCTTGAGAGCACGATCACGAATGATCACGCCTTCAAGCGTGCGCTTTTCATCGCCCTCAAGCATGCCAAAGGCATTGAGAACGGCCAGTTCCTCAAATCGCTCCTCCATCGCGGCCTCCTTTCAGCAGGTCACGCAGACGCATGAGACCGCGGCGGATGTTGGTTTTCACCGTGCCGAGAGGCATGTCGAGCGTCTCGGAGATGGTGTGATGGGTGAGGCCTTTCAGGAAGGCCAGTTCGACGAGCCGGCGTTGCTCCGTGGGGAGCTGCTGGAGGGCGCTGCGCACGATTTCAGCCCGTTCACGGGACTGCACATCCTCATCGGCGCCGGGCAGCACGTCATTGTCACCCAGCGTGGCATGCTCAAGCGAGGCGGCCTCCACGAGACGGGTGCGGCGGCCGAGGGCGCGCATGCGGTCGATGGCCTTGTTGCGGAAAATCATCACCGCCCAGGTAAAGGCCTTTGCGCGGGAGGGATCGTAGCTGGCCGCGTGATCCCAGAGCTGCACAAACCCGTCCTGCAACACATCCTCGGCGTCTCTTTCGTCGTGCAGCATCTGGCGCAGCAGGCCGTAAAGGCGCGGCGAGAGACGGTCATACAACTCGTCAAAGGCACGCGAATCTCCGCGTGCGACACGCTGAAGAAGCTCTTCCTCGGTGGTTTCGTTTGGACTCATGGGGGTTCTGGCTCGCCCGGAGTCGAAGGAGTCCCGTTTCGGGGAGATTCGACGACGCGGAGCGGAAACTTGGGGCTTGTTCCATGCCAGAGCTTGGGTAGTCACACAAGTTTTTGCGTATGAAAACCCGCGTTGGATTCACTCAAATCAGCTCCACGGCCACCAGCCGGCGCTGCCGAGTGAAGAGCAACTCGCAGCTTACTTTGTCCACCGGCAACCCTGTGAGCCGGGCGATGGCCTGGCGGTAAAGGGCGATCTGCGGGGCGTAGCCCTTCATTTTGTCCTCCAAAGCGCCTTCGGCGGAGATGTCATCCGTTTTGAAGTCGATCAGCCTCGCAGCATCTCGGCACACGATCACGCGGTCAAAGGTGCCGCTGATCCAGTGGCCATTGTGGATCATGTCGAAAGACCGCTCCCGCCATACCTGCGCCTCGGGAGATGGCTTCGTGAAGGCCGCAGCCACATCGGAGGAGGCCAGCACCTCACGCACCATCTTCAAAGCGATGTCCTCGACCGATTCGCCGCGCAACAGGCCGCTCTTTGCCCAAAGCGGCTCCAGCACGCTCAAATCTCGATCCCATTCCACGAGGGCCAGCAGCTCATGCACCAGCGTGCCAAGCCGACGCCCCGGCTCGCGGCCTTCGCTGAAGAGCACACTGCCTTTGACCTGAAAATCCTCTTCACCCGAGGGCGTCACACGACGCGGCATGGCCTGATGACGACGCAAAAGTTCACCCAGCGGCTCGCGGGCCTCGGAAAGAGCCGGGGATTCGGCTTTTGCCACCGGTTCAAGGCCGGCAAACCAAGCCGGATGGCCCGTTTCCCATTCGATTTGGAATCCATCCCGCTCCACCGCCGCGCCGCTGCGCAGCATGCCACGGAGGAATTGGGCCTCGTTCACCGAGGTGGAGGTTTTCGGCGGCGGTTTAGCCACGAGATACAGGCCGCGCTTGGCCCGCGTCATCGCCACATAGAGGCGGCAGAGCGATTCGAAGCCCGCCCGCTGCTTCGCGGCTTCAAACTCGGCCCGCAGCTCGTGGTGCATCGGCAGGAGAGCACGCGGCGGCTCTTGAAGAACCCAGGCGATGCCCTCGTCATCACGGTTCACCACCAGAGAGCGAGGCCGCACGAGGTTCATCGCATCGCCGCTCACGCCGGGAAGGATCACCACATCGAATTCGAGACCCTTGGACTTGTGAACCGTCATCACCTGCACGGCCTGCGCCGCGCCGCCGCTGCTCATCGGCGTCTCGCGGGCATGCTGCAGGAAGGCATCAATGTCCCGCGAGCCATGCGCATCAAACTCCGCCGCGATCTCGCCAAACTGCCGCAGGCGACGCTCGTGAAAGGCATCCATCGCTGGCCAAACCTCCCGCAGATGGCGCGTCCACACCTCCGTGAAGCCGACGAAGCCTTTTTCAAACACGAGCGATCTCACCTCCGCGATCGTCGCGGGCTGCGGCTCGATTTTTTCACGCAGCGGCGTCATGCGCAGATGCTCGCGAGCCATCGTGTCATCGGGATGAGCGGCGTATTGCAGCAGGGAGAGCAACGCCAGCGTCACCGCATTGTCCGTGGCGGGATGCTGCTGGGATTCGCACACGATCTCCATGCCCGTTTCCGCCCGCAGCGTGTCCGCCATCTCATTCGCATCGCTGTTGCCACGCACCAGCACCGCGCAGCTCAGACCGCGCTCAAGAGGCTGCAAATGCTTCAACAAGGCCGCCACCACCATCGCGGGCTCCTCATCTTTTTCGGCGCAAAGCAGTGCCGCATGCCCGGCGAGGTCTTTGTTTTGCTCCGCAGCCAGATGCATCTGAAACTCAAAACCCTTCGTGCAGCCCGCCACGAGGCTTTCCATGCCCACCGGCTCGCCAAACACCGCGTTCACCGCATCCAGCACCGCCGGGGCGCTGCGGAAGGAACAACTCAGGCTCTCGCGGCGTAAACCCTCCTCGCTGCCTTCACGATGCGGCCACGTCGCCAGCACGTCGTCAAACAATCCCGGCTCCGCCTGACGCCAGAGATAGATCGACTGCTTCGGATCACCCACCGCGTAAAAACTGCGTCGTCCCGCATCATCCTGCATCACTTCATCGACGAGCCCCTTCACCACGCCCCATTGCACACGGCTGGTGTCTTGAAACTCATCGAAAAGCCAGTGCTCGTATCTCGAATCGAGCCGGAACCACAATTCCGCATCCTCGTTCTGCAACCAATCCGAGGTGCCCGCCGCCTGCGCCAGCAGCCGCTGCACATCCGCGAAGGACAATCTGCCGCGACCCCGCACCCGCCGCGCATACTCGCCCTCGTAAAGCTCCATCAACGCCGCCATGCCCGTCGTGCGTTGAGCACGGCAGGCCAGCTCGCGATGCAGGATCGTGCGGGCGAGCCGCATCCAGGCCACTCGCAGGCTGCCTTCGAGTTTGAGCTTCTTTCCTCCCCAATTGATGACTGCCGAGCCTTTTTCGAGTTCAGGCCAA
>JBJONJ010000477.1:0-5207 GCA_046051905.1 Verrucomicrobiota bacterium | reverse complement strand
ACACCCCCTTGGGTAGGGTGATGCCACCCCCTTTAAACACCCCGCTGAACACACTCCCCAGATCACTCGCAGCCCAGCGACCATCCTTCCACGTGGTTTGGTCATTCTGATTGCCCCAGTGGCCTTGCTGGCCGCCGTCCATACCGGGGAACTGCGGGATCAGTTCGGGCAGAGGCTTCTGCTTCATGAAGTGCAGCGCCTGCTTGCCGTAGAAGTCGAACACGCGCTCGCGGTTCACGAAGTGCTGCCAGTGGATGTTTTGCGACTTGTCGAGCGGCTCGAGGGCCGGTTTGAACTCGGCAGGCTTCGGCGCGGGCGGCGGCAGCAACGCGTCGAGATTGTCAAAGCTCCACAGGCCCAGCGTGTTGTCCATGCGCTGGCGTGGGGAGGTCGTTTTGCGCGGCTTCATCACGCCGCGCGTGATGCGCACATCATCGACGAAGCCATCGCAACCAATCGTGCCTTCGACGAGCCGGCCAAAGGCGAGCTGCCCAGGCTGCGGTTTGCCGGTGAGCGGCTGCACAGGTTTCTCGAAGACCTGCTTCCCATCGATCCACAGCATTACGCCCTTGTCATCGGCGCTGGCGAGGAGGTCGTGCCACTTGCCGTCGCACACATCGATCCTCGAATCGTAGTTCCCGCCGCGACCGGGCATGTAAAGCGCCAGCGTGCCGCTCTTCGCCATCGTGTAGATCTCCCAATGCGTGGCAGAGGCCTTCAGCTCGGACGCGACAAGGATGTTGAAGCCGTTTTTGCCATCCAGCTTCGCGCGACACTCCACCGTGAAAGGCAGCTTCGAGTATTCCGCATCCCCATCCACCATCCAGCCGCCCTTCAGCGCTTTGCCGAACTCTGCATTCATCGACGAAGCTGTGCTGGCTGACTTGGAACTTGGAACTTGAGACTTTAAAATCTCCACCTTCTCGCTCCACGTCCGATATGTCGGCTTCGCTCCCGGCTTGGCATCATCGAGCTGCGGAAGGAGCCACTTCAACCCATCGAGGTTGTCGAGCAGGCGGCCTTCAGCGTCCTCGTTGGTGTGATTCAGGATGCCAATCGGGCCGCTGTAGCCGCTGGCGCGGACTTGGCGCAGCACGGTCACATCCTGCGTGCCGACGCCGAGCGGCAGGATCTTGCGGCCCTTCGTATCGCCCGCGATGTCCATGCCGTTGAGGTTGAGGCAAAGCAGCCAGGGCTTCATCGCCGCGAGCGCCTTCGACAGGCGGTCGAGGTGGCTGTGTCCGTGGTGGAGGTTGTAAACGATGCCGACATTGTCGATGCCGTGGTTCTTCTTCAGGAACTCGCATACTGCGATCATGTTCTCCGGCTCGCCGCTCCAGCCGCCGTGGTTGTAAATGCCCACCTGGCTGCCGATGGCCTTTGCTTTGGCCAAGATGGGCAACAGACCTTCAGCAGCGGATTTGACCTGTGCCTCCTGCGTCTCGCCGGTCCCCTTCATCATGATCCAGAGCTGCGGATGGAGCTTGTACTTCTCAAACAACCGGAACGCCTCGTCATGCGTGCCCCAGAACGCGCACATCTCAATGCCGTGCTTCTGATACGCGAGGATCTCCCGCTCAAACTCCGCCACATGCTCCGGCCGCCAGTCGTAGGCGATCTTCTTGATCCCCATCTTCGCCACCATCTCGGCACGTGCTTCAGGCGTTCGTTTCGCCTTATCAAACGGCACGATGCACCACGCGGCGAGGTTTTGTTTGTCGAAGAGATCGGCAGCGGAGATTTGGCCTACAGAACACGCGGAATACGCGGAAAGGAGCAGAAGGCAGAGATGTCGTAGGGCGATGCTGGGGGTCATAAAATCAGTGTTCCGGATGTTTCGTGTGTTCTGTAGGCCTTCACAAATTTTACTTCTTCACCACAGGCCAGTCATCCGTGCGGAAAGGCGAGGCGGGCAATCCAGCGCCATTGGCGAGGCTGTAATTAGGCCAATCTTTCCAGGCGTAACGAACAGCGACGGGTTGGGAGACCTCAGCGCTGCTGACGACAACGGTCTCGCCGACGATCTTGGCTTCGGCGGGCTTCCACTGCTGATCGGCTTCGGCGATTTGAAAGCCGGTGAGCGGGCCTCCTGTGATGGATTTGAGGCCGCCGTTGGCATGTTTGAAGGAGACGGTGATCGCATTGCCATTGATGGTCGAGCCTGCGGGCAGCGGGCCGCTGATGGCGGGGACGTCTTTGCCATACACGGTGCCGAGCGCCCAAAGGGAGAGACGCTTGCCGACGTCTTGTTTGTTCTTCGGATGGATGTCCTTGGCATCGCCGAGGTCGATGGTGATGGCCATGCCGGTCTTGGGCAAGGCGAGCGTCTTCAGCATGGATTCACGCACACGCGGCCAGCCTTCACCGGGAGAGGTGAAGTTCGGGAGCTGCACCCACGCGAAGGGCACTTCGTCCTGCCAAAGCGTGCGCCAGCTCGTGACGAGCTGCGTGAGCTGCTTGTGATACAAACCGGGATTGCCCGCATTGCCTTCGCCTTGATACCAAAGCATGCCACGCAGCGTGTAGGGCACGAGATTGACCACTTTGCCGTTGAAGAGACCAGCGGGGCCACCTTTGAGCTTCCACATCGCCAGCGGATCTTTCGGCGGTGGGACGACGAAGGGCGTGCCCTCGGCTTTCGCCTTCTCGGAGGCCTTCTTCCAGATGGCGAGCTGCTTCTCATGCAACGCCGGCGCTTGCGCGGGATCGAACTTCCGGTGCGCGTCCAGCCGCGTGTCGTAGTTCGCCTTCGTTTCGGGATCGGAGGACTGCACCTCGGCGGCGACCCACGACTCGATGGGCGTGCCACCGACGGAGGTGTTGATGAGGCCGACGGGCACGCCGACTTCCCGGTGAATCTCGCGTCCAAAGAAATACAGCGCCGCAGAGAAGCCACCGAGCGTGTCCGGTGAGCAGATTTGCCAGGCACCCTTGCCTTCGGCCTGCGGTGTGTCGGAGGGCCCGGAGCTTTCGCGGTAGTGGCGGATGAGCGGATACTTTGCGGCGGCTTTTTCGGCATCAAAGTGGTAACAACCCGCCACGGTCATCGCCATGTTCGATTGCCCGGAGCCGAGCCAGACCTCGCCGACGAGCACGTCCTTCACCTCGACCGTGCGCCCTTCCTTGCCGGTCACGAGGAGTGCTCGCGGCTCTGCGGAAGCAGCGATGGCATCGAGCTTCAGCGACCACTTGCCATCAGCCGCTGCGATGGCCGACTTCGATTGCTCGGCGAAGGAGACGGTCACGGACTCTCCCGCATCCGCCCAGCCCCAGAGCGCGACGGGCTTTTCGCGTTGCAGCACCATGTGATCGGAGAAGGGCGAGCCAAGGCGCAATTCAGCGGCGTGCTGGAGTGAAGTGCCTGCAACGAGAATGGCGAGAATGGTTACCAAGGGTTTCATCGGTGGATGGAAAGACGGTGATGGATGCGGATAGGGGGCACAATCAGGGAGGCGCCGGAGCGGAATCAAAAAACGCGAATATCTCGGGTTGTTTGCTTCCCAGTCCCGATCATGCAAGCGGCTGTGTCAGCGTGCCCGCCTTCACCACGCCGCCCTGCATGACGGCGAGGAGGTTTTTGCGATCTTCGAGAATCGAGATGTCCTTCATCACATCGCCATCGACGACGAGCACGTCGGCGAGCTTGCCTTTTTCGAGCGTGCCGAGCTCGTGGGCACGGCCCATCATCTTCGCACCGCCGAGGGTGGCGCACTTGATCGTATCGAGGACGTTGAAGCCGACGTAGTTCACGAAGAAGGTCAGTTCCTGCGCGTAAGTGCCGTGCGGAGTCCAGCCGAAGCCGTAGTCGCCTCCGAGGCCGAGGGTGCCGCCGGCTTTGAGCACCATGCGGGCGCTTTCGGCTCCGGCTTCGAGGGTTTCTTGATGGCCGTCGATGACTCGCTGTGAGATGCCGAAGTCCTTGCCGCGCTCCACGCTGAAAAGCTCGAAACCAAGGCCGGGGCACATGGGCACGTTGCGCTTGAGCAGCAGGTCGAGGCACTCCGCGTCCATGAAGGTGCCATGCTCGATGGCATCGTAACCGGCCTTCAGAGCGTTGTAGATGCCATCGCGGGCACGGCAGTGGCCGGTGACTTTGAGGCCGTGATTGTGCGCGGTGGCCACGACGGCATGCATTTCATCAAAGGTCATGCACAGTGTGTGATGGTCATTGATGTCAGGTGAGGCCGCATCACCGGTGGGATAGGTTTTCACCCACTCGATGCCGTCTTTGACCAGTTTGCGCACCGCGGTGCGGGCCTGCTCGGGGCCGTTCACGATGAAGACGATGCCTTCCATGCCGATTTTCCGGTAGTCGGGGTTCCAATCCATCAAACCGCCCGCACCGCAGATCTCGCGACCACTCGCCGAGAGGCGCGGACCGGGGATCATGTCCTCCTCGATGGCCTTTTTCATCCACACGTCGATGTTATGCAGGCAACCGCCACTGCGGGCGCTGGTGTAGCCGCATTAGAGCGCCGTCTTCGCATTCACCGCCGATTGCAGCGTCACGTATTCGACGGGGAACTTGATGTCGAGGTCCTGCAGCTCGGTGACATTGAAGTAGGTCAGATGAATGTGCGCCTCAATGAGCCCTGGCATGATGGTCCCGCCCTTCGCGTCGATGATGCGGGCATCAGGTGCTGGCGGTGCCTCGGCGGCAGGTCCGGCGTAAGTAATGAGGCCATCCGTGACGATGACGGCGGCATTCGGGACAGGCGCGGCGCCGGTGCCGTCGATAAGCTGGCCGTGGGTGATGAGAGTGGAGCCGGGTTGGAGCTTCATGGTGCTCCGAGGCTATCTTTTCCGTTTCCTTTTGGATAGAACAGAAGCGGCAGCGCTTGGAACATTCGCGGCGGCGTATTCGGCGCGGTAAGCCGATGGCGTGGAGCCCGTGACGCGGCGAAATTCGCGCGTGAGGTGGCTTTGATCCGCGAAACCGCAGCGCTGCGCGATGGCGGCAATCGATTCACGCGTGTCCACCAACAGGCGACAAGCAGTCTGGATGCGCAGGCGTTTGAGATATTGCTGCGGCGGCAGGCCGTATTCACGCACGAAGGCCCGCTCGAAAGCCCGCGATGACATGCCAGCGGCCTTCGCCATCTCCGCATTCGTCACCGCCTTGCCGAGCCGCTGCGTCATCATGGAAATAACCACGCCGAGGCGGATGTCCTCGCGTTGATCAATCTGCGCGGCATCCAGCACACGAG
>JBJONJ010000476.1:0-3210 GCA_046051905.1 Verrucomicrobiota bacterium | reverse complement strand
ATTCCCACCATCGCGCCCTACTTTCTACCGAGCTTGCTGAGCAGCTTCGCGAAAAAGTATCCCGACATCGCCGTCATCGTGCAGGAGGACACGACGGAGAATCTCATCAAACGCTGCCATCACGGCGAGATCGACCTCGCCATCCTCGCGCTGCCACTCGTCGCGAAGAATCTCGAGGTCGAGTCGCTCTTCGAAGAGGAACTGCTCCTCGTCGTGCCCGTCGGTCATCCGCTCGCAGCCTCCAAAACGCTGCCCATCGACGCCGTGGAGGCATTTCCTTTTGTGATGCTCAACGAAGCCCACTGCCTCACCGACAACATCGCCACCTTTTGCCGCCGCAAGGCCGTGCAGCCCGTCACCGTCGAGCGCACCAGCCAGCTCGCCACCGTGCAGGAGCTCGTCTCGCTGAATCACGGCGTGTCGATCGTGCCGGACATGGCGCGAAAAATCGACACCAGCGAGCAGCGCGTCTATCGCTCCTTCACCGGCGAAAAACCCCGCCGCACCGTCGCCATGATGTGGAACGCCCAGCGCTTCCAAAGCAATGCCGTGAAAGCGCTCATGGAGCATTTGAGGAAGAGAAAATGACTTCTTGGTGACGTTGCAGTGCTTACTCAGATGAAATTCGCCCTCACTGCCATCCTTCTCGCGTCCACGCTCGGCTTTGCCGCCGATCCGGTGCCGCCGACCACGCAACTTTGCGCCGTGGACAAGCTCATTTCAGCGGAGTCCTTCGATAAGCCCGAATCCTTCGCGAAGGAGAAGCAGCCGGGCACCGACGGCTGGCGTAAGGGCATCGGCACTTGGAGCATCCAGGACGGCGCGGCCTACGCCGTGCAGGAAGGCCCGAGTGAAAAGCGCCCAAATGGCCACGAGGCAGTCTGCGAGCACATCGTGGACCTCGGCGACTACGTGCTGACCGCCGAGTTCAAGCTCGGGCCCTCGCCGCAGATTGGTTTTGTGTGTCGCGACACAAACAAGCCGAACCTCCACCAAGGTCGCGTCGTGATCACGCCAACGGCCATCTGGATTCAAAAGATGAGCGGCATCGCCAAGGAGACGCGCCGCGAGGAATTGAAGAAGATCGAGGTCAAACTCGATCCCAACACCTGGCACCGCATCACCATCGAAATCTGCGGCGACCGCTTCCTCGCGAAGACCGACGACCACGTCCTCGAAGCGAGCCACGAGCGTTTCAAGGAGCGCAAAGGTCGCGTAGGCTTCGTCGCTCGGGCTGAAGGTGCTCAGTTTCGCAACGTGGCCCTTTGGAGCGCGAAGGCGAAGTGAGTGACACTCACCAGCGCGGCACGACGGTCTTCACGTAGTCTTGTTGGTAGGCATCTTGTTCTTCCCGAGGGATCGCGGGAGCTTCGGGGTCGGCGATCTGAGCCTTCACATGGCGAATGATCACGCCGTGAGGATCGGGCTTGGATGCGGCAGAGCGGATGCGGAGGTAGCTGAGGCCATTGAGGGTGCGGTGACGGATTTTGTGAGTGGCGATGAGCTGATCATCGAGGCGTTGCTCGCATTCGCCGCGAGTGAGATCCCATCGGAGAGAAAACGTGTGCCAGGTGTCGGGTTTGGCGGCGTCGGTGGTCACGCGGGATTGGAACATGGCAAGATCCTCGCCGAGCGTGTTCGAAGGATCGAAGAAGCGGTCGTTGAGGGAGAAAATTGCGCCTTGTGAGCCAGCGGGAAGGCGGATGCGGGCGGTGAGTTCTCCGCGCCAGCCGTTGGGGAAGTTCCAAACAGCGGTGTCGGGTTCATCGGGGTTTCGGACATGCAGGCTCTGCGTGTTGGATTCGCCTGGCGTCTCAATGAGTTCGCAGCCGATGCGTCGCGCACGCCACCAGCGTTTCGCGGGGCCGGTGTGCTGATAGACGGCCCATTGCGCGAGACCGTCACGGAAGTCGCTTTCGGCGCTCGTGGCGGTGATCCAATCAGGATCGACGAGGATGGGATTGCGACCACCTTTGCCCTGACCGGCGAGGACGACGATTTGACCTTCTTCGGTGCAAGCAGCGAGCGGATAGGCCGTGCCGCGATCACCAGACGCGGCGGGATTGTCGTTGCGGCGATGATCGAGGTAGATCTCGCGGAAGCCCTGCCACGTGCGGCCATCATCCTTCGAAATGGCGATGTGCAAGGCATCGCGTCCGCCATACACGCCCACGCCTTCGTGCTTCGGAGGCAGTTCGCAATTGTTCCAGGTCAGCACGAGCCGTCCATCGCGGTGACGCAGCAGGTTCGCCGGTCCGGTGGAGGTGCGGAAGCGCGAGGGCGCGGCTTGGGACCACGTGGTGCCGCTGTCTTTGGAAAACGACTCGTAAAGACAACCGGCCTGCGTGCGCATCAGCATCCAGATCGAGCCATCGCGCAGCTCTTCAAAGCAAGGCTCGCAGGCTCCTTCGTTCGAGCCGTTGTAGCCCTCGTAGCATGGCGAGGTGAGTTTCGAGGCGCTGAGCCGCCAGCTTGCGCCGCCATCGTCGGAGTATTCGATGACGGTCTCGTGACGACCAGTGGGCGGCACGGCCTTGGCGTGCGGCAGAAAACTGCCATGCGGCACGAGCAGTCGTCCGCTGGCGACTCGCTGATACTCCATCTGCGAGCCATTGTAGCCGCGCCAGGTGCGCACGGACTCGGAAACGGCCAGCGCATTGCCCTGGCGATACCACACATCAAGATACATCGGCAGGCCGATGCGCGCCGCGTCCTCTTTGCTGTGCTTTTCAGCCTTCACCGTGATGCTGCGGACCGTGCCATCGGCGGAGAGCAGCGTCTGCGTGTTATTCAGAATGCCGCTGTCGATGATCACCTTCGATTGGGCGAGGTTTTCGGGCAAAGCAGGCCGCAGCGTGTGCTTTTTGCCCTTTGCGTCCGGCAGACTCAGCGGCTCGGCGCTGGGTGCGTAGGGGTTGTAGAAGCAAAACGCGCCATCTTCACGCCGCAGGATGGCAAAGCCCGATCTCGTGCCGCTCGGCGCGGTGGGATCATGGCCGGCATCTTCGAGAAAAAGCATGCGCGGCGGCTCGGCCGCAGTGCATGCAAGGCAGAACGCCAGCGTGGCGCATGGAAGGAAGTGGTTCATGTTTGGGACGATTCAGAAACGCGGCTGGATGTCGAGTCTGTGCCGGTCATCTGGATCAAACCAACGCCTCTCCATGAAAAATCTCCTTCTGATGTTCTTTGGCGGCTTATTCATCGTTTCCA
>JBJONJ010000475.1:0-3401 GCA_046051905.1 Verrucomicrobiota bacterium | reverse complement strand
CTCGATGTTGCGTTTGACGATGCGCTCGAAGAACTCGGGCTTCTGCCAGGGATTGGTTTTGTTGGTATCGAGCGTCTTGCGGATGTTCTCCTTCTGCCTGCCAGGGTAGTCGGAATAGGTGCTCAAAAGGTCCACCATCTCGAATCCATGCGCAGCGGCCTCGCGATAGTTCGTCGAATTGTCACCACCCGCCACATTCCAAAAGGCCCGCAAGCCACCGCTCATCGGCACGCGGCGGATTTGCTCCCAAGAGGGCGGCGGCGCGGTGCTGGTGTCGCTGGTTGTATTGTTTGGCTGTAGTTGAGGAGCGGGTTTTGAAGACTCCAGCTTGCCAAACATGATGCGATCAGTGCTGCCGCCGGTGCCTTGGGTGACGGTGAACCAAATCGAGCCCTGATGTTGACGGAAGGTGGGATACTGGAACGAGTTCGGGGACTCGAAGCGGTATTTGCGCTCCCAGTTCACACCGTCGCGAGAGACTTCGATGTTGAAGATGTAGCGTCCGACACCGTGGCCGTCGGTGATGCGCGTGGCTTCCTGCCAGCCGAGGTAATAGAGGCCGTTGAACTTGTCGAAGGTGGGCTTGGAGTTGCTGCCTTTGCTGACAAAGGGGCGAGGCTCGCCTTGCGTCCACGTCTTGCCGTCCTTACTGGTGGTGAAGACGTAATTGCGGTCGCCGCTCTCGGTGCGGCAGATGGCCATCCAGGTGCCATCAGGCATGCGATTGACGGAGGACTCGGTGAGCCTGCGCTCGGCGGGTTCGTTGTAGTGGCCGATGACTTCGATGGTGTCGCGTGAGTCGTTCAGCATCGCGAGCGCGTTCTGCGCACCGGGAAAGTTGTTGATGGCGAGATAGGTCTTGCCGTCGATGACCTTGAACGCATCCAGCAGGTAGAGGCCGAAGGCTTTGGCAGGCTGCTTGAAGCCTTGCTTGGCAGCATCCGCATAAAAATACTGCGGCTGCATGTCGAAGGTGCCGTCGCTGGTCTTGAGCTTCACCCGATGGATGTCCAGCGCGAAGGTGAGCGAGGCGATGTCGAAGTCGCGATACCACGTCTGCGACTGGCTCTTGCCGCTCTGATCCTCGCAGACAAAGAAGCAACGTAGCGTGGTGTCGTTCATCTGAATGATGCGCGGGACAAAGCAGGCTCCCGCCGGCAGTTTTTCATTGGCGAAGGCTTGTGCAGACTTCGCCATCGGCACGACTCGCTCCACGCTCATCGTCTTCACATTCACGACCGTCAGCACGCAATACTGCGCCTTCCCCGCGCCGTGACCCGGCTTGATGTCATTGTCGTGCTCGACGATGAAGGCTCGCTCGCCGACCAGGACGAGGTCTGCATCGTGCGCACCCTTCACCTGCGGTGCGCTGACTTTGATGAGGGTGGAGAGCACTTCATCGCCAGCGCGTTTTGCGTTCCAGTCAGCAGGTAAAAGCTTGGGGGGCTCGGCGTGCAGTGCAGCCAGCGGCGCGAGTAGCAGAGCGGTGATAATGAGTCGGCGGGTGATTTTCATAGCAGTGTTGTGTCGAGGAATCAGGCTTGCTCACGCACCTTGGCGATCACGGGCTGAACCTCGCTCCAGGGGATGTCATGCGGGGCGGTTTTGTTTTTCGCAGCGACGGCGGCGGTGGCTCCGGCGGCTTCGCCCATGGCGGTGGCGTTTCCTGTGACGCGGTAGCTGGCGTGGGCGATGAAGTCGCCGCTGATGCAGCGGCCCGCCATCATGAGGCCATCGACATCGCGAGCAATGAGTGCACGGAGCGGGATGTCGTAGGGCTTCGTCTTCACGCCCGCATTGTGGTAGGCGGCTTTTTTGTTGTCCTCGGCACTGAGGGCATGAATATCGACGGGGAAGGTGGCGCGGACGACGGCGTCGGGCTGCACGGCACCTTTGACGAGGTCTTCGCTGGTCATGACGTAGCGCCCCTTGATGCGGCGGCCATCGCGGACGCCGATCTGTTCAGGCGTGGCGGCGACTTGCACGCCGTCCCATGGGCCGCCGAGCTTGCGCAGGCCGCGCACGATTTGATGAATCTCGCCACGGGCGCGGAGAGTCGCCTCGGTGACTTGCGCGGCATCGGTGGCGTTGATGCCATATTCGTGGTTCGCCATCAGCAGCACGAGATTTCCCTGAATGGGGAACAAGCAGGCGTGGCCGTAGCTCGGCGTGACGCCCGCTCGCTTCAGCGTGTCCTGAAAGGCCTTCGGGCCGACATGGCGACCGCCATCGCCGGTGCCGTGGATGCAGTCGGCGATCTGCGCCACGTCCTTCACCACGAGCAGGGCATACATCGTCATGGGCTGGCAGGGGCAGGCTTTTTCGCGGCCGATTTCGAACTCGCATCCCGCTTGGGCGCCGAGGTCGCCATCGCCGGTGGTGTCGATGAAAACAGGGGCCCGCCAGGCTTGCCGACCGCTTTTGGACTCGGTGACGATGGTGCGAAGCGTGCGTCCCTCGCGATACGCGGCGGTGACGCGGGTGTGGAGCTGCACTTTGACACCCGCCGCGCTGCAAAGCTCCTCCAGCAGCAGCTTCATCTCCTCCGGCTGATAGCTGAGGCCGTTCATGCCGCCGCCATTGATGGCATCGCGCTCCCGCAGGCGACGCACGAGTTCCACGTTGAAGCCCGGCTTGTCGAAATCGAGCAGGTAGCCGAGCAGCGAGGAGGTCCACACGCCGCCGAGCGCACCATGCGTTTCAAACAAGCGCACCTTCGCCCCGGCGCGTGCAGCGGTGATCGCAGCGGTCACTCCCGCAGGTCCCGCGCCGCAGACGATGACATCAGCGTCAGTATTGACGGGCAGGTCGCGGGCGGCTTCGAGAAAACCCTGGGGAGCACTGCCATCGGCTGCCGATAGTGATCGGGCCGCCAGCAAACCTGAGGCGGCGGTGAGACTGCCAAGAAAGTGGCGACGGCTGGGGATGTCCATAAGAGAGGGGTTTGGCTGGGTGAGATGTTAAATTGACCGAGCGAGCACCTGCATCGTGTGACGCTGGCGTTCTTCGACGAAGACTCGCGCTTTCACTGCCTTCCCTTTCGCCGCTGCAGGATCCTTCGCAATGGCCAGCACGGCGGCAGGCATGGCTTTGATTTCGTCTTCGTTATCGAAGTCGAAAAGCCATTCACCGAGGCCGATGTCGCGCCACATGATGCCTTTGCTGGTTTGTTCCTCCCAGCGGCAGACGATGGCGGGGATGCCGTTGCCGATGCACATGATGGGGCTGTGCATCTCCGCGCCGAAGAGACCGGCGCTGCGGATGTAGGTGCTGAGAGCTTCGCCAGTGAGCCAGAATTCGGGACGCCAGACGACGTTCGCCTTCACATCGGCGGGAAGTTTGACGAAGAGCATTTCTTTGCTGAGGGCCATCTGCGTTTCGTCCTCGGGGCAGAGAAGCAC
>JBJONJ010000474.1:0-2743 GCA_046051905.1 Verrucomicrobiota bacterium | reverse complement strand
TGGCAAGGACGGCAAAACCGTCTCCTTCTGCTGCGAGAAGTGCAAAGCGAAGTTCGACGCGAAGAACAAGTAATCGAGACGCCAGTCACGAGTTTTCACGAGCGGAGCCGGGAGACCGGCTCCGCTTTTTTTACGCTTGGCGAAGTCGAAAAAGTCGCGCAAGCCATCCCGCCACAAACGCCAGCGCCAGCCAGGGCGTGAGCCAGCCCCAGCGGGTGAAGAAGGTCAGGCCCTTCTCCGGTATGATGCGGCCATCGAGCACGTCCTCGACCATCGGAGGGATGCGCTGACTAGACCAACCATTCGCGTTGATGATCTGCGAGACTCCCGACGAAGCAGCCACGATGAATGGACGGCGATTTTCCACGGCTCGCAGCCGGAAAAGCTGCGCGTGCTGGATGTGCTGCTTCTCACCCCAGTGCGCCGCATCCATCGAAGGCACCGCGAAGAACTCCGCGCCATCGAGAGTCATGTGACGGACGACGTGCTGGAAGTCACAGTCGAAGCAAACGGGCGTGCCCATGCGCCCCAACGGTGTGTCGATGGCCTTCATCGTGGGGCCTGTCTCGCCGTCGTTGAAGAAATGCACGGTGTGATTCTTGCCATGCTCGCCGAGGACTCGTGTGCCATCGACGGTGAGAGCCGTGTTTTGCCATCGATCGCCACCAAAACCGGTATGAGTGCCAAAAACGATGATCGCCTTCCGTTTCGCCGCAAAGGCCTGAATCGTCGCAAGATCGCTGGAAGCTCGCACATCCTTTGGAACGGCATATTCGGGCCAGACGATGAGTTTGGCGCTGCCGAAAGTCTTTTCGCTGAGTTCGAGATAGCGGTTCAGTGGGACGCTTTCGGCCTGCACGGCTCCTACTGAGTGCCAGCATGATAATGCGGTGTACCACACGGTCGGCTCGAAACTCCAAAGCACGACAACGACTGGTAGAAAATAGGCAGTTCTCCAACAAGCGCGCAGAGCTCCTGAGACCGCGAACATCATAAGCAAGCCCAGCCCATACACGCCGATCCACGAAACGAGCGGCCAGGGCTCCAAAGCGAGGCCTGCGCTCATCCATGGAAAGCGCAGCGGCATGATCTCGCAGCGAATGAATTCCGTGGCACACCATGCCAGGGCGATGAAGATAGCAAGCGACCAGCGCCGAAGGCCTCGCGAGGTCGCGAAGGCCGTCAACGCGGCGAAGCAGGCCGGGAAGAAGGCGAGGATGAGCCACAGGATCGGACTGAGGATCGAAAAGAGGTTCCAAAGCCACGACAGACCAAACGCGAAGCACGCGAGGCCCCACATGAGACCACGGCGAAAGGCCTGACCGATGGTCACGTCTCTCAAACTCCACACCAGCATCCCGAGGCCCACGAAAACCAAGGGACTCCAACCATGCGGCGGAAACGCGAGGGCATACAGCACGCCTCCGAGGATCGGGACCAGTTGGCGGAGCAGGGCAGGCATGATGAGCCCGATGTTACCTGGCGAGCAAAAGCTTGTGAAGCCTTACTTCGCCAGATCCGCTTCAATGCGTGCCACCATGGCATCCAGCGTGGCATTCTTCAGGAGGATGACACCTTTCGGATCGATGAGGTAGAGCGTGGGGAAGTTCCGCAGGTTGTAGAGCGTGGTGTTGGGGCCGCTGCTGGTGTTGTCGAGGATGTTTGGGAAGGCCACCTGGTAGGTGGCGAGGGCCTTGGGTGCATCGACGTCGATGTCGGTGTTCACGCCGAGGACGGCGGCGGGCTTGTCTTTGAACTTCGCGGCGGTTTCATTCATCAGCGGCAGGATGCCGTGGCAGGCGTGGCACCAGCCGCCCCAGAAGATGACGATGACGTGCTTGCCACGGAAGTCGGCGAGCTTCAAAGGCTTGCCGTCCTTGTCCTTGCCCTCGATCTCGGGGGCTTCGCTGCCGGCTTGCAGGTTCGTCATTTCAAAGAGCATCTTGCCGGCGAGGTCGCTGAGCTTGAAGCCCTGAATGACGACATCGGAGTAGTCGGCATTGAGCCGCTGAAAGTAGTCGATGCACTTCGGCTTGGAAGCCTCGGCGGAGGCACGGTCGGCGCTGGCATCGAAGTTTTTGAAGTGGATGGCCCCGAGCGTGTAGAGCGCGGCGGCGATCTCCTCGCGGTTCTTGTTCTTCTCCAGCACCGCGAGGGCGGCGGGCTCGCCAAACAGGCCCTGATACTCAAGCTGGCGCACGGTAGGGGCGATGCCCGCGCTGCCCGCGTAGGTGGTGGCGAGCATCTTCTTGGCCTCTTCGCCCTCTGGAAAGCTCCCCGCTCCGGTGACGAGCCAGCAGACGGCGGGCACGACCTCCGGCTTGTCGGCGTTCGCTTTGATGATCTGCATCAGCTTCGTCGCGCAGGGGCCGGCACTCGGGATGGTCTGGCGGTATTTGTTCTTCTCCTCCTCGGTGGGGGCGTTGATGATCTTGAGCGTGTTCGCCCGCACGGCGTTCTCGTATTCATCGATGACGGTGCGGATCTCCGTGGCGAGGTCCTGCGCGTGCAGGCTGCCGGCGAGCATCAAAACAAGGGCGAGAGGTCGGATCATGGCTGTTGGGGCAAACATGCCGTACTCTGGCAGACAGCGGAGCCGGTGGCAAGACTGGCCCGCTACCAGAGGGTCACGGCTGTTTGTAATCCTCGCCGTTCAGGCTCTTCGCCACACTTTCGAGCCAGTCCTCGAGGGCGTTGCGCATCGCGGCGAAGCGTTCGGGCTGCTCGGCGATGAGGATGTCCT
>JBJONJ010000473.1:0-12915 GCA_046051905.1 Verrucomicrobiota bacterium | reverse complement strand
CACCGCAGTAAATCCGGCTTCACAAACGCCCTCGGACGGGCGTATGAATCCCAGATCATGCGTTCCTTGCTCGCACTCCTCCTTCTGGCTCCGCTGCTTCAGGCGCAGCAGCCCACCGCGTCCAAACCCAAGCCCCCGGCCTATCTCAGCGCCGAGGAAGCCGGTGAGGATTTCATCATTCAAGGCGAGTACAGTGGCATGCACGAAGGCCAGAAATTCGGCGTGCAGGTTTGGGCCAAGGGCAAAGGCGAGTTTGAGGCCATCGTCTTCGGCGGCGGCCTGCCGGGAGCAGGTTGGCTAGAGGACCGCAAGCTTCGTGTGTCTGTCCCGGGCCGGCGCGAGCCGGGCAAAAAGCTGGTGACCTTTCGCAAAGAAGGCGACACGATGACCACCGATGGCGTCACGATGCAGACCGAGGGCAACGCCGTGAAAATGACGCTGAAGAAGCAAATACGCACCTCTCCCACACTCGGCGCAAAGCCGCCCGACGGCGCGGTGGTGCTCTTCGACGGCCAGGGCGTGAACCGTTTTCCCAATTCCAAGCTCGACGAGAAGCTCCACGCTCTCAAAGAAGGCATCACGAGCGAGGACACGTTTCACGACTGCTCTTTGCACATCGAGTTCATGCTCCCCTTCATGCCCGAGGCACGCGGCCAGGGTCGTGGAAACAGCGGCCTGTATCTGCAAGGCCGCTACGAGGTGCAGATGCTCGACAGCTTTGCTCTCGATGGAAAAGACAACGAGTGCGGCGGCCTCTACAAGATCGCATCACCCCGCATCAACATGTGCCTGCCGCCACTCACCTGGCAGACCTATGACGTGGACTTCACCGCCGCGAAGTATGACGAGACCGGTCAGAAGCTCGTGAACGCCAAAATCACCGTGAAGCACAACGGCGTGCTCATTCACGAAAACCAGGAACTCCCCGGCCCCACCGCCGCAGCCCGGTTCAAGGAGGATGCAACTCCCGGTCCCCTGTACCTGCAAAACCACGGCAATCCCGTGCGCTATCGGAACATCTGGGTGGTGAGGAAGTAGGCTTCTGCCGATGGAGAGATGGAGTATTGGAGTGCTGGCGTTTTGCAGCACTCCACCTCCCGCCCCGCCTCACGCCGGCTGGCGCACATGCGCCCAGGCATGGACATGCGGATCACCGCGGAAGTAGAAGACCGCGTTCGGTCCCTCGATCTGCCACACGTCCCACACGCCATCCTTGCCCACGTCCTGATCCTTGAAGAAGGCCATGTGCAGGTTGTCGAAACCACCCGCCTCGATGTAGCTCGCGGCCTCTTTCGCATCGTGCTCGCGGAAAGGCTTCAACAGATCGCCGATCACCTTCCGCACGAGGTCCTTCTGGTCGCTGCTGAGGTCGCTCATGCGAATGCCCTCAAGGCCCGATTTCTTGCCGCTAAGCTCCACAGTGAAGTTCCCGCGTTCCTGGCGCGACTTGCCAAGAAGGGCCGCCTCCCGCTGCTTGCCATCGAGAGCCGCAAACACCTCGTTCGCCCGCTTTGCCTGATACCAATAAACATTGCCCGGATGATCCGGCTTCTCGTTGAAGCTGCCGGCGGCATGCCCGTAGAAAATCGGGCCGCCAAACGCCGCACCCTTCTCGCTGTCGCCATCGCAGCGGCGTGTGCAATGCCGGCCGGTGAGCACAAACTCGAACTGTCCAGTGCCCGGCTCCCCAAACAACGCGATCGAGGCGCTCGGGAAGCCGCCGTCGCCCTTGTTGTCGTGATCGAACTGCTTCCAGACCTCCTTCTTGTATTCATCGCTGTGCAGCTTGTCGAAAATCTCCCGCACCATGGCCTGCTGGTCACCATTGAGCACGTCGCGGATCGGTTGCTTCACGATGTGCCAGTTGTTATCCACCTTCAGACGCCGCGGATCACTCCACGGCAGGCAGATGGAGGCCTTTTGCTTCTCATCCAGCGTCTTGTAGAGCTGGGTGACCAGCGTCTCGGATGGCAGCGAGGCCGCTGGAGTGCTCTCCGCATACGCGGAGCCCAAAAAACCCGCAGCTGCCGCCTGGGCACTGCGGGCGAGAAAATCACGACGGGAGACAGACGACGGCTGGAGAAGGGTTGGGGTGTTCATGGCGTGGTTGTATCAAACGACGCTCAGGACGGGAAGTTTTTCCTTTTCCCAGGTTCCTGCCTTCCGGCCATCTTTGGCAAATGCCGCTTTGCCCGCCGGGCGGAATTCTTGACACGTCACGCCTTCTCCCGGATGGGCAAAGCCGCATGATCACCTACAATCCCAAGGACTGGTGGAAGCTCATTTTTGCCTTTCACCGCAGCGATACCTTCCGCGTGCTGCTGCCCGGCATGATCGCCGTGGCGTTCTACACGGCGATGATCGCCTGGCTGGAGAACGAGGTCTTTCATGTGACCTTCCGCAACACGACCGTGGTGCATACGCTGATCGGTTTTGTGCTTTCCATGCTGCTCATCTTCCGCACCAACACGGCCTACGAACGCTGGTGGGAAGGGCGGAAGCTGTGGGGCAGCTTCGTGAACAACTCGCGCAATCTGGCGCTGAAGCTCAACGCCTTGCTGCCGGAGTCCGCTCGGGAGCAGCGGGCGATGTTTCGTGCGCTCATCCACAACTTCATCCACGCCTCGAAGGAGCATCTGCGCAAAGGTGTGGATGTGAAGAAGCTCGCCGTGGAGGGTATCTATGACGCGGCTTACTTTGCCAAAGGCGGCCATGTGCCCAATCAGGTGCTGAAGGCCCTCTTCGTCGAGATCAACCGTCTGTACACCTCCGGCGTGGTCTCCGGTGAACAGCTCATCGTGCTCAATGCTGAGCTGCAATCCTTTGCCGACAACCTGGGAGCCTGCGAGCGAATCAAGAAGACGCCCATCCCATATGCTTACAGCCTGTTTTTGAAGAAGGTAATCTTCCTTTATGTCTTCACCATGCCGATCGGTTTTGTGCTGGATTACAGCTACTGGGCGGTGCCGGTGGTGACGCTGATTTTCTATGCTTTTGCCAGCATCGAGGTCATCGCCGAGGAAATCGAGGACCCATTTGGCACCGAGGCGAATGACCTCCCGACCGATTCGATCAGCGAAACGATCCGCGCCAACCTGCACGACATCCTGTGAGCATCGCATCGAGCATCGCCGCCGTCTTCCGCGAGAACCGCGTGCCATGCCTCGCGCTGAACCTCGTCGTCATCACGCTGGTGGGCAGTTACTATCAGGTGCCAGCCATCGCGGAAGCATGGGAGGCGGTGGGGGCGTTCAAACTGAAGTGGGCGTATGCCTTTTCACTCGGTTCCACGATCTTCGCGGCGGTGCTGCTGCCCACGCTGGTGCAGCTTTGGATGGGCACGCTGCCTGCGGAAGGTCGTTGGAAGCGTGTGGGGCTGCTTTCGCTGTTTTGGGGCTATCGCGGCATGGAGATCGATTGGTTCTACCAGGTGCAGGGATGGCTGTTTGGCACCGGCAACGATGCGGCGACCCTGATCAAGAAGGTGGCGGTGGACCAGTTTGTGATGAGTCCGTTGTGGTTTGTGCCCACGGTTCTCATCGCCATGCGCTGGGTGGACATGGGCAGCTCCTGGACACGCACACGAGCCTCACTGACTCGCGAATTCTGGACGCGCACCTGCCCCACGGTGATGGTGACGAACTGGCTGGTGTGGATTCCCACCCTGGCGCTGGTTTACAGCCTGCCACCCGCCTTGCAGTTCCCGCTCTTCTCGGTGGTAATGTGCTTCTTCATCCTCATCGTCACGCTGCTGGCACGCGGCGATCAGCGCAGCATCAAGTAGTGCCGCGTCTTGCCGTGCTTCTGCTTGTTCGTCAGCGGCGGCAGATCGAGGTGGAAAAAGTGACGCAGAGTCTTGGTGTGATGCTTCAAGACGGCTTTCGCGGCTTCTTTGAGCGCCATCCATCGCTTCCACGAATGATCCGGCGCATGCATGACGTGCCTCAAAAGGCTGAGCCACTCCACATAAGCGCGAGAGATGTCTCCCTCGGCGATACCGACCTTCATCTCGGCCGCGCCGGAGCGCTCGGGATGCAGCATGGCATCGAGCAGCTCCGCCGCACCTTCGCCGTAATCGACGGGCAGGCCGTTTTCGAGGTAACCATGGTGATTGATGAAGCCATACGTGCCGCGACACACCGCCGCGAGTCGTTCGGAGCCGCAATCCTGCGGCAGGTCGAACTTTGAACCACTGCGCAGATTGGCCATGTGATGCACGAGTTCGTCCGCGGGATAGCTTTCATCCTCCAACGCGGCCACGACAGCCAAGCCCTCGCCATGCTGGAAGAAGCTGAAGATCTCGCCGCGCCGTGTCGGCACGCCATCGGCATCGATCAGGCCCAGTGTGCGCCACGCGTGGATCGGCGAGCCAGAACGCGGCTCACGATCCGTGGTCGAGGCCTCGGACGTGTGAACGCCGGTTTCATTTTTCACCACGATGCTGCGCTCCTGCGGACGGAAGAGCAGCCTTCCATGACTGTCCTCGTAAGCCATCACCTCCACCGGTGCGAGGTCGAAGCAGGCAAACACAAGGTTCTCCTTCTCCACTGTGCCGATGAACTCCGGCGCGACATCTTGAACGACCTCTTCCACATTCGCGAGGATGGCCTTCGCCAGTTCACCGGCATGCAGCACGGTGATTTCCTCCAGCGGCACCGTCTCAGCCTTCCGCGGCAGCTTGAGCAGGCGACGGATGGATTTGGTGGGTTTGATCCGATCTCCGTCCGGCGTGCCCAGGCTGATCTCGACGCCATAAGTGACTTCCTTCTCGCGGCGGATCTTTCCCACGCGGCCGATGCCATGCGCAAACTTCGCGGCGAAGGCCGGAACAACGAGCGTGGCATGCACGCGATGAAGCGGAACGCGTTGGAGGGCATGGTGATGCTTGCGTTCCCATTCGCCGGTGGAGCTCACAATCTGCTTCTCGGTGGCTTCGAGGCCGAAAAGGGCCTTTTCGGCCTCGGGAGGCATGCTGGAGGCATTTTCCTCCAAACCGAGCAGCGGCGGCACTTTGGCAAAAAGACGCTCGGCGAAGTGCTCGGCGGCATCGAAGGGGTTTTCCTGCTTCAGCGCGGCATGCTTCATCACCCGCAGAAAGATCGGCCAGGCCAGCAAGGCACTGCGATGAAGTCTCGCAGGTCTCGCGTCGAAGATCGACGGGCTGTCGCGGCTGGTGATGACGTGGCCTTTGTCATCCAGACCGCGTCGCCCGGCACGGCCATACATCTGCAACAGCTCATCCGGCGCGAGTTTGTGCTCGCTGCGACCATCATGGAAGGTCGTGCCCGCCACATGAACGCTGCGCACAGAGAAATTGATGCCCGCGGCGAGTCCCATCGTCGCCACGACGACGCGAAGCTGGCCTGCTTTGGCGAGCGGTTCGATCACACCGGCTCGTGCGCCATACGAAAGCCCGCTGTGATGGAAGGCGATGCGCCGCTCAATCAGCGTGGCAAGGTCCTTGCCACACACGGCCCGCTGCTCCGGCGTGAGGTCGAGCGGATCTCCCATCGGCAGATCCGCGGCGAGACGTCGTGCGATGGACTCTGCCTCTTTGCGACGCGGAGCAAAGATGAGCAGCGGGGCAAGATCGGCGAGCATCACCGCCGCAGCGAAACGCGGCCAGTAGTTCTCAAACTGCTTCTGACGCTGCGGCAGCGCCTCGATGGGCGCTTCTTCGAGGGGCACCGGGCGGTCCTTCGTCAAAACGACCTCGGCTTTGCGATTCAACGAACGCATCCACGCCACCACATCCTCCGGATTCGCCACGGAGCCGCTGAGCAGCAGCAAGCGTGTGTTCGCGGGCGCGAGTGCGATGGTGGCCTCGTAGTTCGCTCCGCGAGCGTGGTCGGAGATCATTTGGTATTCGTCGATCACGAGCAGCGCGGGGCCTTCACCGCGCACGAGACGCTCAAGCTGCGTCTCCAGCGTCGCCACCACGACGGGCGCATCGACATTCTCCGCGATGTCACCGGTGGCGATGCCGACATTCCACTTCGCGTCCTTCCACTCGGCGTATTTGTCATTCGCCAGCGCCCGCGTGGGCACGGTGTAGATGGCCTGACCTTGCAGATGACGGCCCTGATGCAGCAACTCGAAGATGTAGGTCTTCCCTGCCCCGGTGGGAGCGCTCACGACGACATCCGTGCCGTCTCGCAACAGGTTCACCGCCTGGTGCTGCCAGGGATCGGGTAGTTTGAGCTGGTTGAGGGAGGGCAGCATGCGGGGCTGGTTTTGCGGCTGGAAATGGCGGAGGCATGCCCTAGAATCAACCCATGACCGACGCCGAACTCAGAAGAATCGTAGCCGAAACCTCCCGCCTTGTTGCCGAAAACTCGCGTGAGATGAAACTTCGCGCTGAAAGGCTGGATGCGCAGATCGGCGCGTTGAACAACAAATGGGGCAGCTACACCGAGGGAATGGCGCTTCCTTCGATGACGAAGCTTTTGCAGGACAAGTTTCACATGGAGTTCATCGCTCCGCGGGCGACTCGACTCAAAGGTGGCGAATCTATGGAGCTGGACGTTTTTGCTTATAACAACGGGAAGCGAAACCAGGCCGTGGTTGTAGAGGTAAAGAGCCACGCGAAGATGGAAGCTATCGATCAGCTCAAGCGAATCATGAAGGACTTTCCGAAGTTTTACCCGGAGCACCGTGACAAGGACCTCTTCGGCATCATCGCGGCGGTGGACATCTCCCAGGAGGTGGCGAAGAAGGCGATGAAGGAGGGCTTCTATGTGGCACGGATTTCCGACGAGACCTTCAAGCTACAGGTGCCTACGGGCTTCAGGGCGCATTCGTTCAAGGTGGGCAAATGAAGCGCTTTCAAGCCTCCGCCATGACCGGCTTCATCATCGGCTCCGCCACGGTGGCACGCGATGGAGCGAGCGCCGTGGTGATCTCCGCCTTGAACCAGATCTTCATGCCGTCCCACAGGATGCGGGCGGCGCTGGTGTCCGGGGAGAGGCTGGTGCGCGGCGACCAGAAGTGGCCGTGGTTTTTCATGCCGTAGATACCTTTGCGAATGCGCTCGCGGCCGAGGTGGGAGAGGCGGCGATTGTAGAAGGCCATGAATCGGCCGAACAGGGCACCTGCGGTGCCGTTGTAGGGCATCTGCTTCCATTCCTCCTTCGGGTTCATGTAAACGCCGCGCACGGGGCCGATGAAATAAGCGCCGAGATCCATGAGAAAGGCGGCGTGCATGAGCTCGGCATCGCCGAGGTAGAAGTATTTCTCTTTGTAGAGCGCATCGAACCAGATGCGCCAGGCACGCGGGTAGGCGAGATTGAGATAATCAACAGTTTCTTTCACGCACTCACCTTTCAACTCGCGGAGGATCATGTCCGCGGCGGCGGAGACGGTGTGCGAGCAGAAATCGAGGCCGTGGCTGTAGAGCGGGTCCATGAAGCCGGCGGCATCGCCAACGATGACCCAGCGATTCCCCGCGATGCGATCGGAGCGATAGATCAGGTTCTTGTAGGAGAAGACATCGTCCTCATTGGGGATGGCATTTTCAAACATGAGCCTGCCAATGGGATGCGTGAGCAGATGCGCCTGAAGGCGAGCGAGGGGATTCGGGCCTTCCGGCGGATTGTAAATGCGGCGATCCCAGGTGACGCCGGCGCTGAAGCTGCCATCGGGCAAAGGAATGATCCAGCTCCACCAGCCGTGGCCCATGAGGTGGTTCGTGGCAGAGGTGCGGTTGGCCTTGGCACCCATGGTGAGGCCGGGATGCAGGCGGCGGCTCTTGAAGCTGTCGAGGTCGTTGACGTTGGTGAAACGGCACCAGATCGACGAAGTGGGATGCTCCTCGGCGTAACTGCGGTGCATGCCCATCTTTTTGGCGAGCACCGCGGCCTTGCCGGAGGCGTCGAGCACCCAGCGGGTGGTCACCGTGCGCATCTGGCCCTCCTGCGGCATGATCTCGATCGTGTGAGGTGTGCTGTCCTCGGAAAGCGAGATCGTTTTGATGGTGGCGGGCCGCATCAGCTCGCAGCCATACATTTGCGCCTCCTTCAGCAGATGCTCGTCGAGCAATTCGCGATCGAGCTGGTAGGTGGGCAGGCGGGACTGGAAGGTGGGGCCGATCTCCGTGAGATCGCAGACGGAGTCCGTGGGTGATTTGCAGAACCACAGGCGCAGGCCGTGCTTCATGTACTGGCGGCCGGTGAGGTAGTTTCCCTGATGCAAAACGCGGGTGAGGAAGCAGCCGGCCACCTCGGAGGTGCTCTCGCCCACCTTGCGGTTGAAGTGCGTGGTGCGCTCCACGACGAGCACTTTGAGCTCCGGGTGCTCACGCTTCAGGAGGATGCCGGCGGCGGAGCCAGAGAAGGCCCCGCCCATGATGACGACATCGTACTCGGCGGCGGGAGATTTCATGAAGTGAAAAAGAAAGTTGTCGTCCAAGGCGGATGGGCCGAAAAAGCGGCCCGATTTCTCCCGCGCACGCCATCTAGTAATGCCTTCCGCCGATTCTGCAACCCACCAGCCGCCCGTGCCCTCCCAGGCATCGCGTCACGGCCTTCACGGGGCGTTCTGGACGAAGCTGGTGCTGGCCATGATGCGCTGGATGCCGATGTGGCTGATCACGACTCTCACCTACCCGGTCGTGCTCGTCATCTATGTGCTGGCCGTGCCACAACGGGAGGCTCTGCGGCAGAATTTGACCGCCCTGGTGCCCGGCGGGGCGGGCAGCAGTTGCGTGGCGGGTTTTCGTGTCTTTTTGCAGTTCGCCCTGACCTACCTCGACCGCCTCTGGCACCTGTATTTCGGCAAGAAAGTGGCCTGGGAAGTGGAGGGCATGGAGCAATTCGAAACTTTGCGTACCGAACCGGGCGGCGCGCTTGTTTTCACCGTCCACAGCGGCAACTACGACATCGGCGCGTCGCTCTTCGCCAGCAAGTTTGGGCGGGTGATTCACACCGTCCGCATGCCGGAAATGACCGCCGATCTGCAGAAACTGCGTGAGCAGGAACTTCGCGAGCAGGAGCAGAAGCAGCCGCTGCTGCGCATCCACTACAACACCCCCGGCTCCCACCTCGGCATGGAACTCATCCGCATGCTCAATGCCGGTGAGGTTGTCTGCGTGCAGGGCGATCGCGTGATGGGCGACGTGGCTCCCACGCATGCGGAAGCGCACGGACTGCGCTACGAGATCCCTCGCGGGCCGCTCATGCTCGCCGAGGTGACGGGGGTGCCGTGCTATCCGGTGTTTTTGAAGCGACTCGGCCGCCTGCGCTACGGCATCGAGATCGGCGAGCCCTTCCACACCGGCGGCGGCCGACCGAAATGCGCTCAGCTCGCTCCGAAATGGGGTGCCATCCTGCATGACTTTCTTCAGCGGCACTGGGATCAGTGGTTTGTGTTTGAACCACTCGTCACCAAGGTGGACGCATGATCTCCGAGCGATCCCGCGCCCAATGCCTGCGCAGCGCCAACGTGCGTTTTGTGCTCACGATGCTGCCAGCGGTGCTCTGCCTCGTGCTCGTGAGCCTGGGTCTGTGGCCATGGGCGACGCTGGTCTTCTGCATCACGCTCGTGGTCATCGTCATCGGCACCCTGGTGCCACGCTGCTCGCTTTTCGGCCCCTTGGTGAAACGCCAGCCACCCGACAGCAAAACCCCGCTGCTCACCATCGACGATGGCCCGCATCCCGAGCACACGCCCGCCATTCTCGACATCCTCGACCGCCATGGCCTCAAGGCCATCTTCTTCCTCATCGGCGACCGGGCGGCGCAATACCCGCACCTCGTTCACGAGATCCTGTGCCGCGGTCATGAGATCGCCAACCACACGCAGACCCATCCCGCCACCACGTTCTGGACCCTGCGCCCGCGCCGCATGTGGGACGAGATCGCCCGTTGCCAGGACACGCTCACCCGCATCGCACCGGAGCATCCGCCGCGCTGGTTTCGCCCGCCTGCCGGCCATCACAACGCCTTCTGCGTACCCACCGCCCGGGCCATGGGCTTGCAGACCCTCATGTGGACCGCCCGCGGCTTCGACGGCGCCCTCACGAACATCGATTCCATCGTCAGCCGCATCCGCCGCAATCTCACACCCGACGGCATCGTGCTCATCCACGAGGGCACGCCGGTGTGCGTCGAGGTGACAGAAAAGGTGGCTGAGATGCTCGCCAGCTATGCTGCTGCGCGGATTCCGTCTTGAAGACGGGTCAGAGCGGTCGCCAAATCGTCACGAAGCAGCGCAGGCGCATCGAGCCAGAGACCGGGAAACACCGTGCTTTTCAGCAAGCCATCCGGCTCCGGCTGAATTTCGACAAACTCACCCTCCACGAGCTTCCACCACACGATGCGGTTCTCGCGAGTGATCCACACGAGATACTCCCGCACGCCGTTCCGGCGATATGCGTTCTTCTTGGCATGCAGATCGTATCCTGCGCTGGAGGAGGCGATCTCCACCACCAGCTCCGGCGCCCCTTCCACATAGTCCTCTTCGGTCGTCCTCGACTGCCCGCCATGCTCCGGCAAGATGCGCAGGAATAGATCCGGCTGGTATTCATTGTCGAAATCGAGCAGCACCGTGGCGTTGTCCGCCGCCTCAGTCTTAGGATGGCTGGCCGAGTAGTTGCCTATCCATGTGGCGACCTGCATCTGCGGCTTGCCATGTTTCTTCAGTTTGGCAGGTGAGGGCATTTGGACGACTCCTTCGATCAGTTCGGCTTTTTTGACGTTCGTCATGGCCTCGTAGCGCCGGTGAAACTCCTGGCGGGTGAGCCGGTCGCCCTGCTCTAGCGGGGGGACGCCATCTCGCGACTTCGGAACGAGGACGAAGTGCTCTCTACGAGGCGGGCTAATCGTTGCCGTGGCGGACATGGCGGAATGCTACCACGCCCTCGAATCCGCTCAAGCCCGCCTTTCGGCCACGATGAGGTAATTGTTAAACGGCGTCCCACCCCACATCGGCTCAAGGCGGACTTGGAGGCCCTGCTGGGTCAAAACGCGTTCGAACTGCTCGCGGGTCGGATAGCACACGGGCGCGGCCTTCATCCAGAAGGTGATCTTCGCAAACCAATCGCCCAAAATCGTCACGCGATGCCGCCAGGTGGCCTCACGAAGACCGCTGCGGATGATCAATTTGCCGCCGGAAGCCACGCGAGCCGCCGCGAGCGCCAGCAGAGCGTCCTGCTCGGCGGGCGTGAAGAATTGCAGGATGTCGAGAATGATCACATGACCGCTGAAATCGGGCATCTCGCGTCGTGCATCGCCTGCGGCATAGCTCAAATCGCTGAAGCCACTTCGCTCGGCCATGAGACAAGCGGCCTTGATCTTTTCGGCGTCGTAGTCGAAACCGGTCACCGGAGCGCGGTAGCCCGCACCGCGCAGATACATTGCCAGCAGGCCGATGCCGCAGCCGATGTCGAGCACCGGCAGGTTCGTGCCGATAATCTCACGCAACGCGGCGGCATAGACGGGATCGGTGCGCAGTTTGATCCGCGTGTAGTTGCGATGCCACCGCGACGCGCAAAGCGCGCCGATGCGTTTCACTTCCTCGGGCGGGCACTCCAGCTTCATGCGTCGCCGATCCACCTGCGCGGAACCTCCCAGGGTGCAAGCGCGGCGCACACTTTTGTTTTGAAGGCCATGGTGATCTCCGTCTGCGGCAGCGGCACGCGGGTCATAATGTCCTGGCAGCGCTCCGGATCGCGACTGGGCGCTCCAAAGACCTCCACCGAAGCCAGATCACCTGCCTTGCGGATTTTGGCCGCGATTTCATCCGGGCTGAGTTTTCGGCCTGCCACGTTGATGCCGCGTCCGAGGCTTCGCTCGAAGTTCAAACGGCCATTTTCGAGTGAAACGGCATCGCAGGTCAAAAAGCGGCCGTTTCCAAAAATCTCGCCCTTCGCGGTCTCATCGTAGCCGAGGCCCACGGAACTGCTTTCGACGATCAAACGGCCTTCGGGCTCGATTTGGGCCTCCACACCGGGCAGCAGTTCGCCATCGCACGAGATCGCCCCGCATTCGCTGGTGCCGTAGAGGTTGCGCAGTTCCAGGCCATGCTTCTCACGAGCCATCGCGGCCAGCTCCTGTGTCAGTGGTGATCCGGCCGAGATGGCGAGCGAGACATTCGCAAAGCTCACCTGCCCCATCAGCCAGGCCTTCCACATCGCCGGCACACCGGGAAGAAAGACCCGCTCATGCGGCCGCATCGCGTCCATCAGCGGCTGTGCAAAGGGCTGTGGAGCCCAGCAGAGCGGCACACCATGGAGGAGCGTCTGCATGACGGTCATCGTGAGGCCATACGAATGAGCGCAGGAGATCGCCGCCACCGCCGCGCCGCGATTCGAGAGATCGAAAAAGTCGTGCAGCCGGTCCACATCTGCCGCGATTTGATCAAAGGTAAAAAACTGGCAGCGCCGCACGCCGGAGCCGCCCACCGTTTGCTTGATGAAAGCCGTGCCCTCCGGCAGCGACGTCACCGGCACCCGCCGCGAGCGATCTTTTTCCACCCACTGCACCGGCACGCCTTGCAGGAGGCCGGCCAGCGTGGCCCGCAAGATGTCCGGCGTCTCCCCCCGGGCCACAAACACCTCCTCCTGCGGCCGCAGCGCCCGCGCCTGTGAATCCAGCTCCGCAAACGTGAGCGTAGCGTCCGGGCCATGCACCGCCACGAGCGCTCCGCGCTCCTGTAAAATGCGTTCCCATCGTTCACCAAACATGATTTGCAGTCCCAAGCCACGAGCGTAAATCCTGCGGCCCGCAGATCAACCTGCGTCCTCCTTCCCACCGGTTTTTTCTGTCCCCGTGCCTTCCCCCAACCTCCAACGCATCGCTATCACCGGAGCGGGCATTGTCTCGCCGCTCGGCATTGGCTGGAAGGCCAATGAGGCATCGTTTGAGGCGGATCGCATGGCGTTCCGGCCGGTGCCGGAGGAGCTTTTTGGCGTGGAGGGCT
>JBJONJ010000472.1:0-4632 GCA_046051905.1 Verrucomicrobiota bacterium | reverse complement strand
TCGGTGGCGAGGCGTTCTTCGTTCTCGTAAAAGGTGGCGGCGGCCTTGCTGGCATGGCGGAAGGCTTCGAGAAGGGAAACCTGCTTGTCTTGATCCAGATCCGCCTCGGGCAAGCCGCCGATGGCTTCGGCGAAGTACTCGCCAAATCGCGCATAAAACACCTCATCAGGGCTTTTCGTCGAGGTGATGACGAGGCGACCTTTTCCGCTCAACGGACGCACAAATCCGCCGCTCGATGAGGCGGTGTGAATGACGGCGATTTCCTGCTTCAGCGGTGCCAGCCATCCGGCGAGCTGCTTGGCATCAAAGTCCGGCCCCTCGGCATTAAACATGGCCTCGCGACCATCAAACGTGCCGTGACCAATGAGCACGAGCCACAGCGAGCGATCTGCTTTCGAGGTGCTGAGTCGTTTTTCGAGTTTTGCCGTCGTTTCAGCACCTGAGATCACCTCGACGGGCACCTCGCCCTTCGCGCAGGCCGCTTTCCAGGCTTCGACCTGCGTCGTGAACTTCTTCCCAAACTCCTCCTCGCCATCTGCGCCACGGATGATGACGACATCGAGGTTTCGTGCTGTGACGGAACTCACGAGCACGAGCAGCAACACCAACAGGAGGGCCGGATTGCATTCCGGCCCATTTGAAAGCGGGCGGAGGCGGCGCGGAGCCGCGGGCGGCATCGGCTTCGGAAGACCGGAAACATCGGCGGGAATGCAATCCCGCCCTCCAAAGCCATTCATCACGCCATGCCTCCTTTCCGTCGCAGTGCCCACTCGCCGAGCAGGAGGAGCAAAATGGCCGCGAAGACCCACGGCGTGTGCCACAGCGGTGTGGCGAGCGTGACCTCCACGGGCACGCGGATGTTTTTGAGCATCTCCGGTAGCTTCGTGATGTCTTCGAGGGCGATCATCTTCCCGCCGGTGTCCTCGGCGAGGCGCTTCATCAAGTCGCGATTCGGCTCCAGCTTCGCAAACTCCATCGCCAGCGGATCATGCGTCCAGCCGACGGCCTTGCTGCCCAGCGGCGTGCGTTTCTCGGCATCTTCGACGCTCGTGATGGCGCGGTAGTTGCCGGGCTTGCTGGCAAAAAACTCTGTCTCAAACAAACCCGGCTCTTTCAGGCTCGGCTCGGCGAAGAGCTGCGACTTCGTGCCGTCCGGCTGCGTGACCTCGATCTTCACGATGGCATCGCTGTTCGCCTTGAAGGCGCGATCCTTCACTCGCACGGCCAGTTTCACGCGTTCGCGGTCGGCGGTGTCGATCTCGGTGGCAAAACTGACCGCATCCGCCACATCGACGACGAGCCAGCGCATGAGCTGACGCCACAGGCGGTCCATATCCTTGTGCGATTCCACATCATGCAGCCCCCAGCGCCACAGATCGCCGATGAGCATGCTGCCCACGCGACCTTCGCCAAAACGCTGCACCGCGATGGCCGGGTGACTCGTCTGCGCGTCGGAAACCGTCGCCAGAATGCTCGCGCCCGGTTTGATCGACGAGGCCGGATTCACCGAATGAAACGCCGTCATCGTCGAGAGGCGCTTCTCATCCTCCTCGCGATCCGTCCGCAGCCGCATCCAGGATTCCAGCCAGCCTTCCCGCGTGAGATTGAACCTCGCATCGCCAATGGCCGGGCCGCTCGCAGCTTGATCGAGATACACCGGCAGCATGCGGCCGATGGGCGTGTTGTCGTAACCACCAGCATGGAAGCTTTCCTGGCCGCCGAGCATCATCAAGGCACCGCCGCGCTCGCTCACGAAGCGCTCGATGAGGTTCATTTGCTCCTGCGTGAAGAATTGCGCCTCGATGTCATCGAGAATGATGGCGCGGAACTCCGCGAAGAAGTCCTCCGCTGCCTTCGGGAAGCCATCGCTGAGCTCTTTGGCATCTTTGGTGCCCAAACGAATGATCACCGGCTGATCGTAGCGTTGCGCTTCCTCGCCTTCTTTGGCTCCAAAGCCGCGAAACAGCGGATTCACGCTCTCACCGGCACGTCCGCGCCATTCGAACTTAGGCTCCCGCTTCGCGATGCGCACCAGCGCTGGCATTTGAATGGCATCATCACCGGCGATGGCCCGGCGCAGAAATTTATACTCCCAGTTCGGCCTGCCCGTCACATACAACACGCGATACGGCCCCGCGCCGCGATCCGCCGCGAGCAGTCGCGTGTTGTTCGCCAGCGTGGCTTCCTTCGCATCGTCGCCCTTGAGTTCGAGGCGGTAAAACGACACGCCCGGCTTGGCCACCGGCACACGGAGTCGCACCGTCTGCGCCGCATTGCCATTCAGCGTCACTTTTTCTGTCGCCACGGCTTTCTTGTCCTCGCTGAGCACTTGAAGCGTGGCTTTGCCACTGCCGCTGACTCGTGCGGTGATGGTCACTGGCGCATCCTCAAAGGGACTCGTGGCCACGGTGGCTTCTTCGATGCTCAAATCCGGCTGCGGAGCCTTTTGGCCCGCGAGCACCGTGAAGATCGGAGCGCCCTTGGCCTCCGCTTTCCATGCTGATACATCGGTGGCATTGCCATCGCTCACCACGACGACCGCCGCGAGATTCGTGCCGCCGGAGCGGAGTGTCATCAACGTGCGGGCGAAGTCCGAGCGGGTGCCGTCGAATTTCAGCCCACGAAAATGCGGCACGCTCACGGTTTGCGAACCAGCCATCATCAGCCGCAGCCGGAAGTCCTCACCCAATGCCCGGATCCACGCCGCGTCGTCATTTCCAGAGATCAACGCTGCCTGAACCTGCGCCGCCCTTGTCTCGCCTCCTGCCGACTCCGCCAGATCGAGCGAGGCGCTGGCATCGACGAGCACCACGACCTCGTTTTCGCCCTTTTTCGGCATCGACCGCGTCCAAAGCGGATCGAGCAGGCACAGCGCTAGCAGCGCGAGAGCACTCGTTTTGCAAAGCAAAGCCGCCAGCCGTCGCCAGCCACGCACCGGCGAGCGCCAGTAACCGACAACGAGCAACCCCAGCACCAAAATCACCACCCCGGCGGCAAGCCAGGAGAAGTTGAGGTTTTGCCAGACGATTCGGGGCATGCGTGTGGCAAGCTAAACGCAGCGCTGGCCGGAATGCTACAGCGGCCGCGAAGATTCCGCAGGGAACCTTGGCTTACTTCAGCTCCTGGATACGGATGTTCCTCCACATGACTTCCTTGCCCACGGCATCGGCTTTTTTGCCGATGCCGTGCACCTGGAGGGCGATGACGCCGTCCTTGGTCAGGTCATCCGTGAAATCGGCGGCGGGAACACCATTGATGAAGGTCTTGATGCTGCTGCCGCGGCATTCGATGCGGGCCTGGTTCCATTCGCCCTGCTTGAAGGCCTTGCGGGCGGCCTCGTTGTTCTTCAGATCGAAGAGCCAGCCGCGGCGGCCCTCGTCATACACGCCGCCGGTGTAGGCGCGGGGGCTGGGGTCGATCTCAAACTGGTAGCCATGCACGCGGTCGGCGGGGAACTTCTTCTTTTTGCCGGCGATCTCCACCTCGGTCTCCTGCGTGTAGTAGTTGCTGCGGAACTGGATGCCGGAGTTCATCGCGGGATCGACCTTGAATTCGATCTCGAGGATGAAATCGCCGTATTTCTTTGCCGTGCAGAGGAAGGAGTTGCCCGTGTTCGGCACGGTCTTGCCGATGATGACCCCGTCCTGCACACGATACTCTGCAGTGCCGCTGTGCTGCTCCCAGCCGGTGAGGCTTTTCCCATCGAAAAGAACAGTCCAGTTGTCGTCAGCGAGGGCAGGGGAGGCAAGGAGGGCGGCGGTGAGAAAGGTGAAAACGTGTTTCATGGTGGGCCGCCTTTAACAGCCCGCAGCTCACGGTTCTTTCCCCTGAACGCGAATCGTCGCCGCGGGCGGTTCGGTGTCCGCAGGTTCGCGTGCCTGGGCAGCCTGCATCACTTCCATCGCCATCGAGCCGAAGATGTAGATCAAACCGCCACCCAGTCCGGCAGCGATGGCGATCAAGCGGCGCTGCCACACATTCTCCCGCTGGATCACCCACCAGAAGCGCATGCAAAACGCGATCCACATGAGGCTGACGCCGAAAACGATGATTTGGTCTTTCATGTCTTTACCCTTCCGCAAATCAAGCCGCCGACAAGTCTGACATGCGTTAGTCCATCCAGCGAATGCACGAGGCCATCGGCACTTCGACGGTTTCACCTTTCGCGGTAATCGCGCCGCTCGCGGTGTCGATTTGGAACACGACGACGTTGTTGCCGGGCATGTTGGCGCAGAGGAGCCAGCGGCCATCGGGCGTGATGAGGAGGTTTTGCGGGCCTTTGCCGCCGCTGGGTTGGATGGTGAGGAGCGTGAGCGTGCCGTCGGGGGCGATGCGGTAGCTGGCGAGGCTGTCGTGGCCGCGATTGGTGCCGTAGAGGTGTTTTCCGTCGGGTGTGATCTTGAGGTCGGCGGTGTAGCTCTTGCCGGTGAAGTCTTTGGGCAGCGTGGCGATGGTTTGTTTCTCCTTCAGCGTGCCATCGGCGGCGTTCCAATCGAAGACGGTGATCGTGTTGGCGAGTTCGTTGATGACATAGACGAGCTTGCCGTTCGGATGAAAGGTCAGGTGACGCGGGCCGCTGCCGGGCGTGAGTTTGGTGAAGGGCTGCGTGGCGTGCGGGGTGAGCTTGGCGGT
>JBJONJ010000471.1:0-6186 GCA_046051905.1 Verrucomicrobiota bacterium | reverse complement strand
GCCACGATCTCCGGAAAGCGCGGGATGGGCTTTTTGCGTTCCTCGTCAAAAAGCCCTTCGGCATGCAGCTTGCGCTTCAGCGCCTCAAAACGGGCCTGGAGACCTCCCTGCCCTTTCATCTGCACCTGCCGCACGATCATTTGATACTGGCCGCGAGGCTCATACACCGAGATTTGCCCGAGCACCTGCACCTGGACGCCATCGGCCAGCCTCGCTCCGACCCGCGAGGCCGCGCCACGGAAAAGCACGCAGGAAAGCTGCGAGCCCTCGTCCTTCAGCGTGAAGTATTGATGACCGGAGGTTTGCAGACGGTGGTTGCTGATCTCGCCCTCCACCCACACGCTGCCGATGTGCCCCTCCAGCACCTCGCGAATTTCGCGGGTGAGCTGGGACACGGTGAGCACCTGCGTCTCGTCTTCTTCAGGCATGCGCGGATGTGGCGCGGAATGTGGCAATGTCCAGCGTTCACGGTCACGTCGCCGATTCATCCGCCATCAAAAAGCGCTGGTAGAGCCACGACACCCCCAGCGACACCACGGCCACGCCGAGGAAGACACCGATGCGGTGCACGCTGTCGCTGCTGGCGAGATCCCAGAAGAACAGCCGCACCAGCGAGAGCGCCACGACCGCCAGCCCGGCCTGACGCATCCCCCGCCAGCGCCACCGGAAGCCGATGCCCAGCAGCACCGCGCCTTCGAGCGCCCACGCCAGCGTGATCCACTGCCGTTCAAACTGCCATGCCAGACTCAGCGTGATGAAAAACAGCGCCACCACCAGAAAACCACCCGCCTGCACCTTCCGCGCCGGATTGTCGGCCCCATGATGACGCATCAACCAAGCAAGCGAGACCAAAGGAGGAACAGCCAGGATCGCGGGCAACAAGCCATCAGGAAGGTGCGCCCAGTGTTCTTCCACCACGCGATGGATCATGCCAAAGGCGCCCGGTCCGGCCACCGCGGCCGCAAGCCAAGGCCACGTTTCCGACTCCCATCGTTTCCCCCCCGCCTGGGGAAACAGCATGAAGACCATGACAAACGCCGCATGCCATCCGAGCACCACCCCAGGCAGTTCGATGTGGCTTTGCTGATCGTGCCACATCCACTGCAACGCCAACGCACCGCCTAAAATGAATGGCACCAGCCCTGACAGGCCACCACGCCGGGCGAGCGTCAGCAAGACAAGGGTCAAAATCATGCCGCAGGCGAAAACAGGGGTGGGATTGACCATCGGCAGCCGTGTCAGCGATGCGATGAGGAGCAGAAAAGGCATCATCGCCGAGCTCAACGGCAGCAGAGACGCGGCGGGCGAGTCCGGATGACGTCTCGCCAGCATCATGGACGACAGGCTGAACACCATCGTAAAGCCGCCCAGCACCATCAGGAAGGTAGCGAGGCTCGACGAGGCATTCACCGGCAACCGGCCAAACAACCACATCGACACCGTGACCAGCGTCAGCACCAAGGCTGCGAGCACCGGCATCAGCGAACCACCGGCCAGCGCCACGCCGATGACCAGCAAATCCGCCAGCAGCAGCGCCGGCCAGACGATCAGCCCCACTTCCGGCAGGCAGACCACTGGCAGCAGCATCAAAAACACCGCCGCCACCGGCACCCAGCAGGCCACGAGTTTTTCACCCTCACCCTCGCGCCGCTGCCACCCCATGGCAAACCCCGCCTGCATGCCTCCAAACAGCAGATAAAGCCCCAGCGCCCACCCCAGCAGCGGTGTGGTCAGATACTCGGTCGTCCAAGACCACAGATGCAGAAACCCAAGTGCCGCGGCCAGGCCCTGCGCCGCCCGCGCCTCAGGTCGCACCCACGTCACCGCCATCACCAGCACCTGCACCCCCATCACCAGGGCATAAAGCACGGCGGGCCGCTGACCGATGCTTTCATAGCCGAGGAAGACAAATGCCGTGACCATCGCTCCGGCCGCCAAAAGCAAAGCTCCAAACGGCAATGACTCCGGCTGCCGCGACCACCTCACCCCAGCCGTAAACAGGATCAAAAATCCCAGCAGCACGCCCACCGGCACCCAGGTGGCCGAACCGTGAGCATAGCCTGAGCTCTCAAAGAAGCGCAGCATCCAGCCAACCTGCATCACCAAGGTTCCCGCGGCCGCCCAGGCGACCAACGACCTCCAGCGCATCCTCCCGGCCACAGCCAGCATACCCACATCGAGCAGCGCGATGTAACCGAACAAAGCCAGGGCCTGATCCCGGCCCGTCGAGCAGAGCGCCGGGGTCAAAAAGCCGCCCAACATTCCCAAAAAGCCGATCACTCGGGCTTCGCATCTCACAGCCATAACAAACGCCAACAGCGTTACAGAATTCATGATGCCGAAGGTGAATGTAACGCTCTTAAACAAAGCAAGAGCGTAGAGCGTGTGCGCTGCGTAAGTCACTCCATACAAGGCGACAATCCCCGTGGCGACAAAGGTCTGGCTGATTATTAAGTAACGCTTTCTTCGTTCCATTAAGACCCCACTAGCCACTAACACCAAAGACGTAAAAAACCCGGTTAAAATCCTCACACCAGGCGAAACCCAACCTCTTTCCAAACTCAGCTTTACAAAGAAAACGATGCCGAGGAATAGCGACAGACCTCCCAGCCATGCTAGCAGCCTGCTGCCCATGAACTGCTCCATGCTCAAACCGCTCTCAGGCAACGCTTGGGGCGTTAACTGAGGCTTCTTCTCCAAAGATAACCGCTTCGGTGACGGAATCGGGGGCGGTTTCGGAATCGGTTTGGCCGACTCGATGCTGGTTGTGACTTTCGGCGACCATTTGAGCTTGGGTTCAGGAGTCGGCGGAACTGGCTGAGACGCTGGTTTCAGCGGCGCCTTGAGGCTGCGCAGCTGATCGAGCTCTGCCCGGATCGTCTTCACCTGTCCTCGGGTGTGGATGGACAGGATGAAGGACACCAGAGGCATCACGAGGACGGCGGTTCCGAGAAGAAAAAGCAGCATTTCCATGGCGGCCCGACTCTGGCCAGCCGACTCGGAGAGCGAAAATTGATAAAACCGAGCGCGGCATTGATCGAGGCGATGCAGGCGGACGGAATGCCTGGAGACGCCGGGGATTGCACTTTGACAGGGAAAGGCCGCCCCGCTAGAACTGGCGCTCCTTTTCCCCAACCCACGCCATCTCATGAGCACCACCAATCCCGCCAAAAAGATCATCAACGACCCTCTCAAATGCGCCGACGAACTCTTTGAAGGCCTGGTGCTTGCCTACGATGGCAAGGCCCGCCGCGTGGGCACCCGCTCCATCGTGATGAATGACCTCCGCCCGGATGCCCCTGCCCTCCTCGTGGGTGGTGGTGCGGGTCACGAGCCGATCTACCACGGCCTCATCGGCAAAGGCATGGCCGATGGTGCGGCCGTCGGCGAAATCTTTGCCGCGCCTCCTCCTGACATCGTCCTCGAAGCCACCCAGGCCGTGAACCGCGGCAAGGGCGTTCTCTTCCTCTACGGCAACTACGCCGGTGACGTGATGAACTTCGACATCGGTGCCGAGCTGGCCGCCGATGAAGGCATCACCGTCAAAACTGTCATCATCGCCGATGACGTGTGCTCTGCTCCGCCCACTGAAAAGCACAAGCGCCGTGGCGTGGCCGGCCTAGTGCCGATCACCAAGCTCGCCGGCGCCGCCGCCGCCACGGTTGATTCGCTCGATGAACTCGCCCGCATCGCCCAGAAGGCCTGCGACAACACCCGCACGGTGGGCGTGTCCACCAAACCCGGCAGCATTCCCGCCACCGGCAAGCCTACCTTTGAACTCGCGGACGATGTGATCGGCCTCGGCATGGGCATTCACGGTGAAAAAGGCGTGGGCCTCATCCCGATGTGCACCGCCGACGAGCTGGCCGCGAAGATCCTCGACCTCCTTTTCGCCGATGACCTGGCTCTGAACGCCGGTGACGAAATCGTGTTCTTCGTGAACAGCCTCGGCAGCACGCACATGATGGAGTTGCTCATCCTCCTGCGCGGTGCCAAGCCCATCCTCGAAAAGCGTGGCATCAAGATCCACCAGACCATCGTGGACAATATCGTCACCTGCCAGGAAATGGCCGGTGTGAGCTTCAGCATCACCAAGCTCGACGCCGAGCTGAAAAAGCTCTGGGACATGCCCTGCGAGAGCGTCGGCTACACGAAGCTGTGAGCCGCCTCAGGCCTTGAACTCGGGATAGAACGGGTTGTGCGCCTTCTCCTCGCCGACGGTGGTGAGAGGGCCATGGCCCGGGCAAATGACCGTGTCATCAGCCAACGAGAAAATTTCCTTCCGGTTTGTGGCCAAGGCGTCCGCGAATGAAACCATGCCGCCACCCATGCTGGAGGCAAACAGAGCATCACCGACGACCACGACAGGCTTCGCCAACCCGGTGACAAGATAGCTGATGCCACCTTTTGAGTGCCCCCAGGTGCTGCGAGGCTCGATTTTCAGCCCGCCGACCTCCCAGGAAGGTTTTTCGTCCAACGAGAATGGTTTCGCTCCAGCACAAGACTCCTTCGCATGGACTGCGGCAGAGACCAATCCATCTCCCGAGAGCTTGGCGAGGTCGAGAATGTGGTCGGGATGCGTGTGCGTGATGAAGATGTGGCTCAGTTTGAGGCCATTCTGCTGGATGAAATCGAGCATCGGCTGCGCATCCGCGCCGGTGTCAAAAGCCACGGCTTGCTTCGTGGCCGCATCCCACACGAGGTAGGCGTTCACCGTCATGTCATGGTAGGTCGTGTTGAACTGCGCCAGTCCCGGCAGGCTCACCGCGGCAGGTTTCCAACCGCCGTGCGCCATCGTGATGAGCGATGGGCCATGCAGACCGAGCACCGGGGCGATCTTGCCGAGCACGGCGTCATCCATTTCCCCGCCCTTCACTGCGGCGACCGCTTCGGCGCTCACGCCAGCTTTGGCCGCCACATCGGCCTCACTGAGGCCTTGGCCGCGCATGGATTTGCCGATGACGTCATTGAACAGATCTTCGAGAGGGATGGACATGGTGAAGAGAGATTTGAGCTGAGGGAGGAGGGATTAAAAAATGCCGGACGAGTCTCCTCGTCCGGCATTGGAAACGGATTCGCGGAGCAGTCTTACTCCGACACCTTGGCCGATTTGATCACGATCGGTTCGGCGGGCACATTCTGGTGCATGCCAGCATTCGTGGTCTGCACGGCGGCGATGGCATCGAGCACCTCCAGCCCCTTGGTGATCTTGCCAAAGACGCAGTAACCCCAGCCATCCTGTCCCGGGTAGTCGAGGAAGTTACTGTCCTTGTGAACGAGGAAGAACTGGCTGGTGGCGCTATGCGGATTGCTGGTGCGGGCCATGGAGATGGCACCGCGGACGTTCTTGAGACCGTTCTTGGCTTCGTTTTCGACCGGAGCATCGGTGGCCTTCTGCTGCATGTCGGCGGTGAAGCCGCCGCCCTGGATCATGAAACCGGGGATCACGCGGTGGAAGATCGTGCCGTCGTAGTGGCCCTTCTTCACATAGCTGACAAAGTTGGCAACGGTCTTCGGTGCCTTGGCGGGCTCGAGTTCGAGTTCGATGGAGCCTTTGCTGGTCTCCATCACGATTTTTATGGGTTTGGCGTCACTCACGGTTTTTTCCTGGGCTGAGGTTGGACCGGCCAGGCCGGCGAAAGCGAAGGCGATGGCGGCAAGAGTCGGTGCGATTGATTTCATGGGTTTGATTGGGATTGGGGTGGTCGATATGGGTGTGCCGAGCCCGGTTTGCAACGGGCATTTGGCGGACGGATCAATGCTTCAGCAGCCACTCGGTGGTGCGGGGATTGAAATCACCAAGGCACTCCCAGTGGAAGGCATGCCCGGCGTTGTCGTAGAGATGCAGGTCAGCGCCGGGGATGGCGGCCGCCACCTCCTCGCTCATCCATTTCGGCGTAAAGGTGTCGTTCTTCCCGCCGATGACAAGGGTGGGGCACTTCACGTTTTTCAGCTCGTTGAGCGTGTTGTGGCTGATGGCGGCGGCGCTTTGCGCCTCCGTGGCGTGCAGCGGCTGCGGGGCGGGATTGATGGCGGCGTCCTTGAGGCCCTGCTGCATGTTGTTCCAGCAGTCGTCGTTGTCGAACCACGGCTTGGTGAAGATGAGCATCTGAATCCACTGCATGAAATCCTCCGGACGCATGTCCGCCTTGGCCTTCATGAGGTGCTGCCAGGTGTAGAGACCAA
>JBJONJ010000470.1:0-18601 GCA_046051905.1 Verrucomicrobiota bacterium | reverse complement strand
ATCGTGCCGCATGAGGGGGTGAACGGCCAATGGCAAGGTGCCGTGTGCGAGCTGCCGATGCCCGCCTTCGCCACCGGCATCATGCGCGGTCGATTCGGCCCCGATGGAGCGCTTTACACCTGCGGCATGTTTGCGTGGGCTGGGAACGCGACTGCGCCTGGAGGGTTTCACCGCATCCGCCGCGGCACACAGCCAGCGAAGGTGCCCCTGGCGGTGCATGCGAAGAAGGGAACCCTGAGCGTGACGTTTAGTGACCTGATTGACCCGACTGACTGTGCGATGAAGGTTTGGTCCCTCAAGCGCACGAAGAACTACGGCTCGAAGCACTACGACGAGCATGAATTGACGATTCGCGGCGTGAAACTTAGTGGCGACAAGAAGACGATCACGCTCGACATCCCCGAACTTGCTCCAACTTGGTGCTATGAGCTGAAAATCGGAGGCCATGTGCTGCACGGAACCATTCACCAACTCGCCCAACCATGACACTCGCCATCGCGCTCTCGATAGTCGTCCTTGCACTTCAGCCTCACGCTAAGTCGCTGAAGGTCTTCATCCTCGCGGGCCAATCCAATATGGAGGGGCATGCGAAGATCGAGACCTTTGACGACATCGGCGACGATCCGGCCACCGCGCCGCTTTTGAAGCAATGAGCGAGATCAAACGGATCGCGATGCGGCTTCATGCATGTGGCGGGCCTGGCGTTGATTGCCATGTTTCTCGACCATCTTGGCGTTCAAATGATGCCCGCGCAAATTCAGCGCCTCGCGGCTCGGGGTGCGGTGCCAGTCGGCTTCGAGAGTGCTGGCGGCGAGATCGGAGTCCAAGGCGCATTCTGTGGCCAAAAATTCAAACAGGGACTGGGCGAGCACGTGGAGGGCGATTTGATGCGTGCGGCCGAGTCTGGCGTGCAGCCAGTCGCTGAAGCGCAGGAACTCGGTGAAGGGCGAAGCGGCTTTTTGCCACAGAAGCTTCAACGTAGAGGTGAAATGGCCGCTGTTGGCGACGATGTCCCAGTATCTCGCGAAGCGGCGCATGCGCTGCATTTGCTCAAAGGGAATGTCCCGCGTGGAAAGGATCTCGTAAGGCGGATGCGGCGCGTAGATCATGCGATACTCGTCATCATGGCGCGCGATGGGCGTGCCACGCAGACGCTTGAGGATGCCGATCTGGATTTCCTGCGGCCCGAGACGCACGAGGCGATCAAATCCGCGTCCGAAGCTCTCGATGCCTTCGCCGGGCAAACCGACGATGAGATCGGCGTGAATATGGACGCCGGTTTCCTCTCGGAGGAAGCGGAAGTTGTCCGCGAGGCGGTCGAGGTTCTGCCTGCGGCTGATATTTTTCGAGGTGGCATCATCAAAGGTCTGGATACCGACCTCGAACTGCACCGCGCCGGGCGGAAATTGCCGGATGAGTCCGCGGAGTTGCTCAGGCAGACGATCCGGGACCATCTCGAAGTGCAAAAACAGGCCCTCGCGCCAGCGGTCGAGGAAGAACTGCAAAATGGCCGTGCTGGTGGGCAGGTGCAGGTTGAAGGTGCGGTCCACAAACTTGAACTGCGTGGCTCCGCGATCCAGCAGCCGCTGCATCGAAGCCAGGAAAGCATCCGTAGCAAAGGCGCGGACGGGGATGTCGAGCGACGACAAACAGAACTCGCAGGTGAACGGGCAGCCTCGCGAGGCCTCGACATAGATGACGCGGTTTTTGAGATCTTCGTCCGTGTAAAGGTCGTAGGGGGAGGCGAGCTGGTTCAGAGCGGGAAGCTCGGCGGCGATGATCTTTGCAAATGACGAATGAGGAATGGCGAATGACGAATCAATGTCCGAATTGAGGCTCGATTCGTCATTCGTCATTGCTTCGCTTCGCTCACCCCTGCGGGGCAGCATCCGCTTCGCGTTGCTGGCTGTCTCGCTTTGCTCGGCTCTGGTTTCGTCCTTCAGCAGACCCCGGCACACCTCCGCGAACTTCACATCCGCCTCGCCCGTGATCACATGATCGGCGATGGCGACGATCTTCTGCCCCTCCGTTTCATAAGACACCTCTGGGCCGCCGAGGATGATGATCAGCTCAGGGCGGAGGCGTTTGAGCAAGGCGACGACCTCGGTGGTTTGCTCGACGTTCCAAATATAGACGCCGAAGCCGACGATGCGCGGTTCGCGTGCGAGAATGGCCTCCACGATCTCCAGCAGCTGCTGGTTGATCACAAACTCAGCCATGCAGGCGCGATCCCGCAGCTCGCCGAGGTTCGCCATGAGGTAGCGAAGGCCGAAGGAGGCGTGGATGTATTTCGCGTTGAGCGTGGCGAGGACGATGTCCGGCATGTCATGGCACCGTTTCGGCCAAAGAAGGGCTGTTTCAAGCCCGCGGAGGCCTTCTCTCACGAGATATGGCGGGGCCGTGGCAATCCGTGTGACGTTTTCATCACAAAAAGGGTGGTTCAGGGCTTTGACAGGCCGGAGGCCCACCGCTCTTAGTGGGTCACCTGCCTTCACCGCAGGCCTCCCGACCATGATCTCCCTTCAAAAGCTTTTCGGAAAAACGGATGTCTTCTACGACCTGCTCGAACGCAGCGCCAAAGAGGCACAAAACAGCGTCCACCAGCTGAAAAACCTCCTCTCCAAGCCCGCCGGCTCCCAGAGCTTCGACAACCTGAAAGAAGCCCGCCGTAAGGACAAGGCTATCACCCAGGAGATCGACGAGGCGCTGTGCAAGACCTTCGTCACCGATCTGGAGCGTGAGGATGTGGAAGCCCTCGCCAACGCCCTCTACAAAATCCCGAAGACCGTCGAAAAGATCGCCGAGCGCTACGAAATCTGCGCTGGCAAGCTCGACGGGGTCGATTTCTCCGAGCAGATGGCCTTTACCGCGTCCGCGGTGGACATCGTGGTGACGATGGTGAGCGAGCTGCGCCAGAAGATGCACCTCGAGAAGATGAAGGAGCTCAACAACAAGCTCCAGCAGATCGAAGGAGACGCTGACAAATACATCCTGGCGCTCTTGAAAGACCTGTATCAGGGAAGTCACGACCCGCTCCGTGTCATCATGCTGCGCGACCTCTACGACCTGCTGGAAAAGGTCGTGGACCGCTGCCGCGACGCCGGGAACGTCCTCTCCCACATCGTCCTGAAGTACACCTGATCCGCCCACACGACGCGACTCATGACGACCGCCCTTTTTCTCCTTTTTGTGGTGCTGCTCGTCGTGCTGGCCTTTGAATACATCAATGGCTTCCACGACACGGCGAACGCCATCGCCACGGTGGTCTCCACCAAGGTGCTGACGCCGCGCCAGGCCCTCGTGCTGGCCTCGGCCACGAACCTGATCGGGGCCTTTTGCGGCCAGGCGGTGGCCAAGACCATCCACAGCGGCATCGTCGATGACAAGGTGGTGGCCGTGACCACGCTCACGATCTTCTGCGCCATGCTCGGCGGAATCATCTGGAATCTCATCACCTGGTGGTTCGGCATGCCCTCGAGCTCCACCCACGCCCTCGTCGGCGGGTTGATAGGAGCAAGCATGGCGGCGGCTAATGGAAACTGGAACGTGCTGATCTGGTCCCGCGAGAAGGTGGACAAGGTGACCGGCAAGGTGAGCATGGAAGGCATCTACCACAAGGTGGTGATCCCGATGATCACCTCACCGGCACTCGGCATCGTGGTGGGTTTCCTCGTCATGGGCCTGCTGTTCCTGCTGATCCGCAACTGGCGGCCGCACACCGTGAATTCCGTCTTTGGCCGCCTGCAGATCGCCAGCGCCGGCTACATGGGTTTTGGCCACGGGATGGCCGATGCCCAAAAGACCATGGGCGTCATCATGCTGACCCTTTACGGTGCCACGGCCTCCGGTGATCTCGACAACCTGCCGTCCTGGCTCGGTTTCCTCAAAATCGCCGACAAATCGGCCAGCATCCCGATGTGGATCATCATCACCTGCGCCCTCACGATGGCGGCCGGCACCTACGCGGGCGGTTGGCGCATTATCAAGACGCTGGGCCATAAAATGGTCAAAATGAAGCCGGTGCATGGTTTCGCGGCGGAAACGACCGCGGCCACCATTTTGGCCACCACCGGTGCCTTGGGCATGCCAGTGAGCACGACGCACACGATCACCACCTCCATCATGGGCGTGGGTGCCGCAAAACGCTCCAACGCCATCCAGTGGAGCCTAGTGGAGCAGATCGTCTGGGCCTGGGTGATGACGATCCCGGCCACCGGCATTCTCGGCTGGGTGATTTACAAGGTTTGCGCCTTAGTGTCGGGCTGACCCCCCTTCCATGCCGCCAGGAAAACGGAGGCGGCCAGCTCTGGCTTGGCAAGAGTGCTTAATAGGTGTTAAATGAAGCACCATCGTGCAGCTCCCCAATCCCAGTGAAGTCATTGAGACCGTGCAGAAGATGCCCTCCAGCCTGTGGGTGACCGCTGGCGGGCTGGCTTTCATTGCCGTCGCCGCCGGACTGGCCTTTTTGCGCGGCGTGGTGAGGCAACTCGTAGGGATGTGCACCCTCGCGATTTCCGCCGGAGCCGGGTGGTATGTGTTCTGGCACCGGTTGGAGATTTTTGGCAGTTCCGCCTCCGCGATGAGCACGGACCACCTGCTGTTGCTGTCCGCAGCGGCCGGCCTGCTGACCTACTTCCTCTGCAAGTCGGGGGTTTATCTGCTGACCGCGTTTGGCTTTATCAATCTGCTCGGCGGGCTGAACGGCTGGAAGGGGGTGTTGCTCAGCGCCCTGCCCTCCAGCTTCCTGATGTGGGTGACCACCATGGTGCTGCGGCTGCTGGGCAGCATCGACGGCTTGGAAAGCGCCGCGGAAGTGGCCAAGAAGGGCGTGGACATCCAATCGCAGGCCCAGTCCATCTGGACCAGCCTCAGCCAGCAGTTGGACAATAGCTTCATCGGGACGGTGGCGCAGAAATTCGATCCCTACGACCTCAAGGCCACCGCGAACCTCTCACGCCTGCTGATCCTGTGGCCGGAGGGCACGATGTGGCAGCGTCTGGCCGCGCAGAGCCCGAACACCGCCGCGGCGCTGAACCACCCGCGGATCGGCGAACTGGGCAACGATCCCACTGTTCGCAAGCTGATCGAAAGGCAGGACTTTGCCGGGCTCATGCAATTGAAGCAGGTGGAGGAGGCCGCACGGCATCCAGACCTCGAGCCCGTGCTCAGCGGACTCGATTTGCAGGCGGCCATGGATTCGATCGTTTATCAGCGTCCGCAACCGGTCCGGCTACGCTGACTTTTCCTTCGCAGCGAGGCTTCTGAACCTCATGCGAAGGCGGCGTTGACAGTCCGTGCATCACTTCATATATGCCTTTTCATGATTCTGGCGTCTCTCTCCGCTATTCTTCGACTCTCGTTCGCCATGCTGGCGGCGTTGACGCTCAACGCCTGCTCGTCGGCAGTCACCGGCCCCGGAGGGACCATCACCAAGGTGAAGTACTTCCACCTCCAGCCAAGTGACTTGCGTCAAGCCCAGCAGCGCACTCTGAGCTTCGAGAGGGAGCATATCTTTTACGGGGCGCTCACCGCTCAGGAGGTCAACGATCGTTTCGGCCACTATTATGCCTTTTTCTGGAAGCTTGACGACACTACCGGTCCGGTCACCGTTCGTTTCCAATACCGCATGGCCAAGACAGGCCTAAACGATTTTACGCAGGAGCAGGTAGTCAATGAGATCCGCCGCAGCAACATCTCCCGCTTCGAGGTGAATGGCCCGGAGTATCGAAACAACGGCCGCATCAGCATGTGGAAGGTGACGCTCCTGCGCGGCAAAGAAGAGCTCGTGAGTCAGCAATCGTATCTGTGGAATTGATCCTGCTCCCGCCAAGAACCCCGTCCCTGCCTTCATGAACATCCCCTCTTCCCGCATCCTCGTCGGCATGATTGGCCGTGTTTTCTGGATGCGCGTGGAAGGCAAAGGAACCTTTCAAAACAGCATGCAGGCCAAGTCCGCCTTCCAGAGCGTCATGGCTCGCGGCGTGCGCAGCCTCGTCGTCGATCTCGACCGCTGCCCCATGATGGATTCCACCTTCCTCGGCATGCTCACCGGCGCCGCCCTCAGCGTGAAAACCACCACGCCGCCTCCTTCCGGAACGGAAGGCCTCAGCGTGGTCAACGCCAACCAGCGCAACGTGCAGCTCCTCACCAGCCTGGGCCTGCACAACATCCTCAGCCTCGACACCGACGGCAAACTGTGGACCGCCGAGCGTGAGAGGGCCTGCGCCGCCCTCCAGCAGTGCGATGAGACCCAGCCCTGCACGAAGGAAGTGCAGACCATGCACATCCTCGACTCCCACAAAACCCTTTCCGGCATCAACGCGGAGAATGAAATCCGCTTCCACGATGTCATCGAGTTCCTCGAAAAGGAACTCCAGGCCGAGACCGCCCCCGGGGAGCATCCCGCTCCTGTGCCTGCCTGATGGCGCCTGCCCGGAGGTGCCGGGCCGCGCCGCACGCCCCCATGACCACCTTCCTTCTCATCCTCCTCGTGCTGCTGATGGCGGCGGCCGTGTTCTACCTCGCCCGCCTCTCACAAAGCCAGAAACGCCAGCTAACCGATCTCCGGGCGGAGGAGGAGGCCATCGTGGCCGAGGAGCGGCGTCTCTTCGGCTTCCTCCACGACCTCGGCGAGGCTATCTGGCGTGAGGACCAACAGCTCGCCATGCACCGCCTCATCGTCGAGGGAGCCATGCGTGTGACCCAAAGCACCGGCGGGGCCATCTACACCTATGATGCGCCGACCAAACGCCTGGTGCCCCGCCACTTCAGTGAGTTCTGCGCCGCGCTTCATGTCGTGCCGGACACCGTTCGCCAGCAATCGAAGGACAATCCTGGGGCGGTGCTCAGTTTCTTCCGCCGCGCGGACATTTCACCGGAGGAGGGCGTGCTCGGCCGCATCTTCACCGCGCAAAAAAGCGAGCTGGTGCCTGACCTCGGTCTCGAGAGTGATGCCACAGCCCTGGTCGGCCCCCTGAGCTTCGGCTCGCGCCGCCTTGGCATCCTGGTCCTCACGGCTGCCAAGGACACCCGCCGCTTCAACGCGAACGATTTTGAGGTCTTTTCCTCCATCGCCGAGCAGTCCGCTGTCGCCCTCGCCAATGCCCTGGCCCAGCAGGAGGCTGCCCGTGCCCGTGCCGACCAGCGTGAGATCGACACCGCCAGTGAAATCCAAAAGGTGCTGCTGCCGGATCGAGATCCACAGATCGAGGGTTTCGCCATCGCAGGCAAAAACATCCCCGCTCGCCGGCTCAGCGGGGACTACTTCGACTTCATGCCGCTTCCAGATGGCCGCTTTGGAGCCGTCATCGCCGATGTCTCGGGCAAAGGCATGCCTGCGGCCCTCATCACCGTCATGTGCCGTTCGCTGCTGCGCTCCGCCGCGCCCACGGGCGCCAGTCCCAGCGCCGCCCTCGGCGCGGTGAACCGCGCCATCGCCCCGGACATCAAGGAGGACATGTTCATCACCATGACCTACTTCACGCTGCGACCGGGCACCAGTTCCGTCACCCTCGCCCGTGCCGGGCACAATGCCGCGCTGCTCTGGCGCTGCGCCAGCGGCAAGATCGAGGCCATCCACCCACCCGGCCTCGGCGTCGGCATCGATACCGGCGCGGTCTTCGAACGTGTCACCAAGGATACCGCCTTCGACATGCAGGCTGGCGATTTCCTCCTGCTCTACACCGACGGCGTCAACGAAGCTGAAAACGGCCAGGGCGAGGAATTTGGCGATGAACGCGTCCAGAATGCGCTCGCCCGCCTTGCCATCGCCTCCAGCGCCGCCCCGCGCACCATCATCGACGGCATCCTGGAGGAGGTCACCGCCTTCACCGGCGGCAAACGCTCTCACGACGACATCACCCTGATTGTGCTGCAAAAGACAGTTTAAAGGCAGGCGGCGCCAGAGCGGCATCCTCAGTTCTTGCCGAACTGCTTTTCAAAGAGCGTCTTAAACGGGTTCTCCGCCGCAAGCGGCGCTTTTTCGTTCACGAGCCATGGTTGCACGCTGCCCCACCAGGTGTCGTAGGCGGCGGCGAGTTCCTTGACGACCTCGGGATGCGCGGCGGCGACGTTGGCTTGCTCACCGGGATCAACTTGAAGATCAAAAAGCTGCCATGTGGCGGTCATTGGCTCCGGGCCAGCCTTGACGATCGCATCCTTGGAGGGTTCGGCGGGAGCTTTGGGGGCTGCTTTGGCTTTTGCCTTGCCCTGGGCGGCTTTTCTGGGCTCACCACCGCGGGCGGCATTCGCATTCACGAGGTGCCAGCGGGCGGTGCGGATGCTGCAGTTGGTAAACTTGTACTTCTGCGGATCGGCATCCTTCGGCCAGCGGCCGACATGGGTGAAGAGCTGGCGGTCCGCCCACTCGGCGTTCGGGTTTTCCAGCAAGGGCACCAGGCTGCGCCCTTCGACCTGGGCTTTGACCTCGCCAGAGAGCTTGGTGCCCGCGAGTTCGGCGAGAGTGGGGAAAAAGTCGATGTGGGCGCAAAGCTTGTTCACCGGCGCGGGATGCAGAGTGCCCGGCCAGCGCCAGAGGCTGCTGGCCTTGATGCCACCCATCCAGGGAGAGCCTTTGGAGGCACGGAGGCCCGCGTTGAAAACCTTGGTGCCCGCGGTGCCACCATTGTCATTGATGAAGATGACGAGCGTGTCCTTCTCGATGCCCCACTCTTTGAGCTTGTCGAGCAGGCGGCCGAGGTTCTGATCGATGTTGTGCAGCATGCCGAAGAAGTTCTGCACGTCCTCGCCCTCGACCTTGCCTTCAAACAACGCCTTGTCCTCCGGCCGGGCGATGTAAGGGCCATGAGGCGCATTGGTGGCGAGGTGACAGTAGAAGGGCTGCTTGCCCTTCACGCTCTCGATCCATTTGGCGGCTTGGGAGAAGAACACATCGGTGCAGTAGCCCTTGGTCTTCTCAAAGGTGCCGTTATGGAGGATGGCGGGATCGAAGTATTTGTTGCCAGGGGCATCACCACACGAGCCGGGGTAGGTCTGGCCGATGCCGCCGGCTCCATGAATGAACATTTCATCAAAGCCACGGGCGCTCGGCCAATACTCAGGTTCGTCACCGAGATGCCATTTGCCAAAGATACCCGTGGTGTAGCCCGCCGTTTTCAGCACCTGGGCCAGCGTGGTGGCCTTCGGCGTCAGGCGCTCACGTTCGAGAATGGTGTGGGTGATGCCGTTCTTGAACTCGTGACGCCCAGTCAGCAGGGCGGATCGGGTGGGGGAGCAAGTGGGGCTGACGCAGAAATCCTCGAAGCGCACGCCCTCCGCGTTGAGGCGGTCCAGGTTCGGCGTCTTCAAGATGGGATTGCCATGGGAGGAGAGGTCGCCATAGCCTTGATCATCCGTGAGCAGGAAGAGGATGTTTGGCTTCTTACCAGCCAACCCAGCGGCTGGGAGGCTGCTGCCGAGGCAAAAGAGGACGAGAAGGGTGACGAAATGGATCATGAGGCCCCCTCAAACGATGCCTCGCGGGTCTCTCTGCCGCGAACTTTTTGAAAAAGTGCCAGGGAACCGCGGCATGAGCAGGCAGGCTGCCGTTGCTTCCTTCCGGACCTGGCGGGGTTCGCAAGCTGAACATCCACGGTCCCTGACAGCATAAGTCCTAAACGGCTGCCGAGAGGGCACAAGCGCGATTCTCGGCGTATTTTTGCCCGAAACATGCCCTGGAGGTGCATTTCGAGCAGGAACTTTGCTTCTCTTTAAAAATGCTGTTGTCGAAAGGACTGCTTTTCGTTAAAACCAAAAATTCAACCTCTCCCCTTTATCCCACATGGCCTGGAAAATTTTGTCCGCTCTCGCTGCCGTCTGCCTCGCAGGCTCTGCCTTTTTTGCCTGGAAGAACCAGGAACGTCTGAAAAACGAGCGCGCTCGTGAGGAATACACCAAGAAGAATCTGACCTCCATTCAGGAGCACAAGAAGGCGGCTGAGGAAGCCAAGACCAAGCACACCACCGAGCTTGCCGAGGCCACCAAGGAAATTGAGAAAGTAAAAGGTGAGGTCGCTGACACCGCCGCCAAAGCCCAAGAGAAAGAGCAGGAACTCGCGCAGATCAAAACCAACCTCGAAGGGGTGGCCAAACTGGTCAACGAACTCCAGGCCAAGATCGACGAGGCGGGTGACATCAAGAAGCTGATGGCCACCATCAAAGATCTTGGAGCCAAGAAAAAAGAGGCGGAGTCGGCCCTGGCCAACCAAAACCAACGCCTTGCCTCCGCCCAGGAAAACGTCAAAAACCTGCTCGAAGGCGTCAAGAGTGCCGAAGAACGCGAGGCCCGCGGCCGCAAGGGCATTGTCGAGCCCGACTTCACCGCCAACGTCTCCCGTTCCTTCAACGAGTGGGGCTTCGTGGTGCTCAGCAAAGGCAATGGCGGCGGCATCTTCGCCAATGCCGATCTTGAAGTGAAACGCGGCAAGCAGGTGATCGGCAAGCTCAAGGTTCGCAATGTTGAGCAAAATACCTCCGTGGCCGACATCATTCCAGGCAGTGTCTCCGAGGGAACCAGCATTCGTTCGGGCGACCTTGTCGTTGCCGCGCCCCAGACTCAGCCTACGGCCAAGCCCGCTGCTGGTGGAACCGCTCCTGCAGCTGCTGCCCCTGCACCGGGAGCTCCTGCCGCAGGTGCTCCCGCGGCCGCTGATCCTTTCGGCGCTCCTGCTGGCGGCATGGCTCCTGCCGCACCTGCTTCTGATCCTTTCGGTGCTCCTGCCGCTGCTCCGGCACCCGCCACTGGCGGCATGGCGCCTGCCTCCGATCCTTTCGGCGCACCGCCAGCCGCTCCCGCTCCTGCCGCAGGCGGAGCCGGCACCCCCGCCTCCCCCAGCACCGCGGACCCCTTTGGTGCCGCGCCTCCGGCCAAATAAGCCGTCGATTTCCCGTTTGTTCTGACACCTAACTCCTTTCACCTCCGATCATGCTCAAAGTTCTGTTCATCCTTTCCATCCTCGTCACTGGCGTGGCACTGGTGTTTGCTTATCGAAACGGCCGTAGCTTTGCCGATGTCCGTAACAACGTTGCGCAGATCAACTCTGAAATTGCCCGCGAAAAACAGTCTGATTCGACTCTTCTTGCCGAATGTGCTCGTCTTTCCGGCGATGTGGCCAAGATCAAGGGCGACCTTGATGTGGAGCAGGAACGCCTGAAACAAAACAAGAACCGCTTCACCCTCGCGGACAGTGATTCCAAGCGCGTCCAGGAGGAGTTTGATACCAAACTCAAGAAAAAGACAGAGCTTGAAAAAGAGCTCACCGACCTACCAACCGGCATGAAGCCGGACACCATCGTTCAAGACATCAACAAGATGAAGCAGGAGCAGGCTGAGCTTGAAGCCCAGGCACTTGCCAAGGCGGATGAGGTCAAAAAAGAAGAGGTTAAAATCGCTGATGCCCAGAAGAAGCTGGATGATGTCACCCGCAAGATCGAGGAACGCCGCAAGATGTTTGAGCGCAATTCACTGCAAGCACGAGTGCTCGCAGTGAATCCAGACTGGGGTTTTGTGGTGATCGACGCAGGCCAGTCATCCGGCATCGAGCAGGACACCAAGCTTCTCGTCACCCGCAACCGCCAGACGGTCGGCAAGATCAGCATCCTCAGTGTCGAAGGCGGTCGTTCCGTGGCCAGCATCGTTCCTGATGCCATCTCCGGCGGCTCTTCCATTAACCCTGGAGACAACGTGGTTCTCGAAAATCTCACCGCAGGCAAGTAAACCACCCTCCACTCCGCCGTGAGCGGCTCGCCGCCATGAAAACCAAGTTTCTTTTCAGTCTAGCTGCTGTTTCCCTTCTCTCCTGCCTTGCCTCCTGCTCCTCCGATGAGCCAAAGCGCAAGAAGGTGGTAGGTCCTCCCAGTGATGGATCGAGCAACCTGCCATGGAACCGTCCTCGTTCCTGGGAAGGGACCGCCCGCTACGGCCCGATGATGCCGCAAAGCCGTTGAGCCGAAGCTTCAACAAAACAAAAGACGGCCCTTGGCCGTCTTTTTCTTTCGGCGATCAGCAGGTCTTTGCCAAAGCCACCTTGCCGTCCGCCATTTTGACGACTCGATAAAAGCAGGTGGCCCGCTTCGTGTGACAGCAGCCGCCGCCGTGTTGCTTCACCCTCAGCACCAGCGCATCCTGGTCACAATCCGTGCGGATCTCCACGATCTCCTGAAACTCGCCGCTGGTGGCCCCTTTGTGCCAGAGCGTCTTCCGGCTACGGCTCCAATAGACCGCCTGCCCGAGCTCCAGCGTCATGCGCAGGGACTCCTCGTTCATGTAGGCAAGCATCAGCGGCTCGTTCGTCTCCGAATCCACTGCCATCGCCGCGATCAAACCATGCTCGTCGAACTTCGGAGCGAACTGCAGGCCTTCTTCGACAGCTTCTTTCGATTCACGTGGGGCAAAAGTCATCATGGAACCCTCATGCTAGCTTCCGGGGCCCCAAAATGCAAATAGCCCCTTGCTTGCAGGTCCAATGGTGCCGCTCATTTCGCCTCCTCCAGCTTGTTGAAGTAGGCATCCAGGCCGGTCTTGAACTCCTCCGGAAGTTCGCGGCCGGCCTTGCCGGTGGACTGGCCGACGGGGCGGGCTTCGACGTTCGTGGCGGCGTCATCGCCTTCACCGAGGTCGACGAGCGCGGCGAGGCTGGTGGAGGCGGCTGTGCCACCACCGCCAGGATTGCTGCCGCCACCGCCACCCCCTTTCGGGTTCGGGCGCTTGGCTTGCAGCAGCAGCTCGATGGCCTCCGTCTCCGCGGCGATGGCAGCGGTGCCGGTGTCTGGCTTGTCGAGGATCGTGCCGGCTTCATCCATGACCTGCATGACGGCATCGAGCAGCTTCAGCTCCTTGCCGAACTTCTGGGCACCCTCCGGCAGATACAGGATGTCATCCAAAGCACCGCGCACATTCTGGCGGATGCCGAACTGCTTTGAGGCGAGGTCGTTCGACTGCTTCGCGTAAACCTTCGCGTCGAGCGCGGCCTTGGCGTTCTCAGCCTCGCGGGTCTCGTCGCGCAGTTTCATCTCATCGCGCAGGGCCTTCATCACCTTCAGCACGATCTCCGGAGGCAGGCTGTCCGCACTGCAAGAGCTGCAGGCCTTGCACTCGCTGGCGGCCACCATCTCCTCCGCCCAGCGATCGAGCGTGTCCGCCCAAAACTCCGCGCCGGCCATGCTGCTGCCGCTGAGGTTCACCGCGGCCTGATCACCGAGCGTGTGCAGCGCCTTCACGACCTGCGTTTCCTTCATCTGGCCGATCACCGTCTTAAAATGCATCTCCGGCTTCCGCGCGTAGTAGGCCTCCAGATCGCTTTGAATGATGCGCACGACCTCGCTCTGCCCTTTTTCATGCTCGGCGATGCCTGCGGCTTCTTTGACGGGCTGTTTTTCCAAACCGAAGGCGCTGAGCGTCTTCGTGTTCAAATCCTTCGCGGCCACCATTTGATCGCGTGAGGCTTTTTTGAGCCGTTTCACGAAGGTGCTGGCCTCCAAACTCGCCAAAACGGCCGCGAGTTCGTCCGAGACCTTCGAGAACTTCGCGAGCAGCAATTCCTGCTCCTCGATCGCCTCGTCCATTTTCTGCTGCGCGGGCGTTTGCGGCTGTTCTTCGTCCTTTTTGCCCTCTTTCGGCGGCGCGGCGGCCATCTGCGTCGTGGGCAATTTCAACGTGCTGGGCTTCGGCGGAGCTGGTTTGGCATTCGGATCGTTTTTGGCTTCAACAGGCTTGCTCATCGAACCTTCGCGATCCGTGATGGTCGGCATGTTGGCCTTCTTTTGCTCTTCGGTGCTCGGTTTGCCCGGAGAACCGCTTTTCGGTGATTGCTCGCCATTAGCGAGCTGTGGAGCGGAGGGCTTCTGATTCTGTTGACCCGATTGATTAGGCTGGCTTTTGGCGCCGGCGCTTTGTTTGAGCAAATCAGCCACGCTCGGCATTTTCTTCGACGCGATGTCTTGAAGCGATTTGAGCATCGTGGCCCAGCTTTCGAGGCGTTGGGCATCAAACTCATCGTTGCGCGTGGCCTGCTCGACGAGGCTGCGACCGCTTTGATTGAGTGCGCCGAGCCGTGCGGCATTCGCGGTCTCCGCGCTGGCTTGTTGAGCGACTTTTCGACGATTTTCAGGCCGGTCGAGCTCTGCGGCGTTCATCTGGCGAAGCTCGCGATTCGTGGCGTGGAGCTGCTGCTCGCGTTCGTAGGTCTCGCGGGCGGATTCGAGCCATTTGCCGAACTGCTCCGTGAGCCACAGCGCATGATCGTTCTTGTTGAGAATCTGAAGCTGGAAAGCGGCGGAGTAGGCACGTTTGCGGCCGGGCAGGTAATCTTCAGCCCAAGCACGCACTTCGATCAATTGCGGTGCCACACCATCGCGCACGGCGGAGAACGTGGCCTTCGCATTGAGCGTCTTTTTCTCCGGCTCGCCCGCAGCGGCAATCTTGTCGCCCTTGGTCGATTCGTCGTTCACGCTGCGCCATTCGAGACCGACGCGTTGAATGCCAAAGTCATCCTGCGCATCGACTTCAAAAGTCACGACTTCCGTGTCGAGCACGACCTGCTCAGGCGATTCGCGACGCGCGGCAAGCCTCGGTGCTTCGTCTTCCACGGCATGCAGTCGCAGCACGAGCGGCTCGCGAGGCTCCAGGCCATCGCGATCCTTCCACGTCATCGTTTTCTCCGCGTCAGCGGCGAGTTCGCTAAAGGTTGTCGTCATCTTATCGCCGGAAACCGACTGCGACTGGCCATCAAGCGAGGCGCTGGCGAGTGCGCGGCTCGCGGTGGCTTCGATGGAGGCCAAAGCGCCTTTCAGCACGTTCACCGATCCGCCGCGCACCTCGATCACGGGCTGCGTCTGGTATTTCAGATACGCGGGCAGCTTCGTGCGAATGGCCAGCGTCGTCAGCTCCGGCCTCGCACGCGGCAACACGCTGATTTCTTCACGCACATCGCCGAGCGAGAGCTTCAAAGCCGCGTCGTCCTTCTGCGGCGGCAGCGCCAGCACATACGCGCCGTCTTTGAGTGGGCTCTGAATCAGCGGCTGGCCTTCGAGGCTCGCCTTCGCGGCCTGCGGCGACCAGCGCGTGTCTTTGTCGAGCTTCACGGTGAGTTTCACGGGTTCCGCGAGTGGCACGACGAGCTTTTCAGGCAGCGCTTCGATGCGGGCAAAGGTGAAGCGCTCGATGTTCTTCCACGGCATGGCCCAGCGCTGCGCGGCATTCCACGCGGCCTCCGGCACACCGAAAGCTGCCGCGAGTGCGACGACTGCTGCCGCACCGAGAGCCCAAGCCCAGCGAGCATGCCGCGCCTCCGGCACCGCGTGGGTAAAATCCTTGTCCTTCACCGCGTCAGCGGCCTGCGCCATGGCCGCCTGCACGAGTCGCTCACTGCGACTGGCGTCTTCATGCCGCGAAAGCTCGACGATGCCGAGCAATTGATCGCCGAGGCGTGGAAAGGTGCGCTTCAACAGCCGCGCGGCATCTTCCAACTGCCGCTGCCGCCACACCCAGCGATGCCATTTGAGCGGCAGCCCGAGTCCGAGCACCGCCGAACCACCGAGCATCAGCATCCAGCGCATCCACGCTGGCGTTTCCATCACGCGATCCAAAACGAAGAGAACGATCCACGATACCAACAGGCCCACGAAGCCGGCGAGGATGCCTTCCAAAACCTTCACCACCCAAACGCGGCGACGAAAGTCCGCGAGCTTGGACTCCAGAATCGGAGGAAGGGTCGTTTTCATGGGCGGAATTGTGTGCGGTGAAGAACGTGGGTGCCAGAGATAAAATTGGGAGCGCAAAAGTCTGGCTCAACATCCTTCCCTATTCGACAAACCGCTTCCTCACGGCACTGACGGGCGGCGGTGTCGGTTTTGGCTTCAGCGGCCAAAGCAAAGGGTTGAAAGCGACCGTCTTGTCTGCTCTGTCCTGCCCCCTTTGATGACGCCAACCGAACTCGCTAAACTCGAAAAACGCCATTCGTGGCATCCTTTCACGCCGATGCAGGCGTGGGAAGCGGAGGGGCATGAGCCGTTGATGATCGAAAGCGGCAGCGGCTGTGTGCTTCGGGATCAGCATGGGCGCGAGTATCTGGACGGGAATGCCTCGATCTGGACGAATATCCACGGTCACAACCATCCGGCGATCAATGCGGCGATTGTCGAGCAGCTCAGCAGGGTGGCGCACACGTCGTTCCTCGGCTTTTCGCATACGCCGGCGGCCTTGCTGGCGAAGGAGCTGGTCGATCTGCTGCCGGGCGGAAAGATGGAGCGGGTGTTTTTCTCCGACGACGGCTCCACGGCGATCGAGTGCGCGGTGCGCATGGCGCTGCAGTTCTGGCGGCAAAACGGCCGGCCGGAACGCGACACCATCCTGGCCTTTGATCGCGCCTACCACGGCGACACCCTCGGCGCGGCGAGCCTTGGCGGCATTTCGATGTTCAAAGGCAATGCGAACCAGTTTGGATATCGCGTGCTACGTATCGCCAGTCTTGACGCTCTTGACCTCTTGACCATTGAAGATCGAAACCGTCTCGCCGCCATCATCATCGAGCCCTTGATCCAAGGCGTGGCCAACATGCGCCTGTGGCCGAAGGGCATGCTGCGTGAGTTGAACACGTGGTGCGGGCAAAACGATGTCTTTCTCATCCTCGACGAGGTCATGACGGGCTTTGGGCGCACGGGGAAGATGTTCGCGTGCTTGCATGAGGACGTGGTGCCGGACTTTCTGTGCCTCGCGAAAGGCCTCACCGGCGGCTACCTGCCGCTCGCGGCCACGTTGACGACGAAACGCGTCTTCGAAGGCTTTCACGGCCCTGAAAAGACCTTCTTCTATGGTCACAGCTACACCGCGAACCCTCTCGGCTGCGCGGCGGCGTTGGCCAGTTTGCGCGTTTTTCGCGACGAGGCCGTTTTGAAGCACCTGGAGCCGAAGATTGCTCTGTTGGCCGATTTGCTCGCCGAGCTCCAAAACGTGCCCGGCGTGCTCGCGACACGTCAACTTGGCCTGATCGCCGGAATCGACGTGGCGGCGAATGGCGCTGAGGTTTGCCTGGCGGCGCGAAAGTGCGGTTTGCTCACCCGGCCGATCCAAAACACGATCGTCCTCATGCCGCCGCTGTGCGTGACGGAGGTGGAACTGAGGCAGATGGCCAACGCGATCCATTTGGCCGTGGCCAAGTAGCAAAAGTGAGAAGTGACCTATGATTAGAGATCCCAAGATGCGGTCGTTCGCAGCGCTCAAAGAGCCTCAAATCCTCGAATTCACCATGCCTCCCACTCCAGTCTCGTGACCGGGCCTGCGCATGGCTTTGAAAAGCCTCTGCACCGCCGCGCAGCTTCTTCATCGATCTCTCCAGGCATCCAGAGGCCATCTTGCTGACCTCGTTTGACCTGTGCGTCCTGCATGCGCAGGCCAACGGGGCTCTCGAGCCAGGCCGCATGACTGGCAACCGCTTCCTCGAGATGCAGCTGGCATCAAAGCCCTCGCTGCCGCCCTGGTCAGGTTGTCACGCCAAGCCGCGTGGGCGCCGGTTCTGGTGCTGTTGATTCATCAAATCGTGCAACGCACACCGTGGCGTCGCGAGTTGGATTTTTGGACGCACTTCTCCGGCGGACTCGCGGCGGCCTATCTCGCCTGGCATGGACTCGTTTGTTTCGAAGAGTGGCTAGGGCGTGTCACGCTGGCAGGTCGTTGCGTGTTCAGCTTTGCGCTCACCTGCACCATTGGCGTGTTTTGGGAGTTTGCGGAGCTGGCTTCCGATGTGTTTCGTGGCACGCACATCCAGCAGAGCATTCACGAGACCATGCGCGATCTCATCGCCGATGCCTGCGGTGCCACGCTGACGCTGACGCTGATTCTCACTGCCAGCTTCGCTCGTAAGCCGCGTGATCCGGGCTGAAGGCCGCGATCACCTCGCCAGCGAGATACAACGAACCGGTGATGAGTCGCGGTGAGGCCTCTCGTGTGGCATCGAGAGCCGCAGCTAGATTTGGGTGGCAGTAAACAGGCACGTCGGAGGCACCGAGCATCGCGTGAAGCTCCTCCGCGGTCATCGCACGCGGCGAATCAAAGTGCGTGAAATGCCATTCCGCGGCCAGCGGAGCCAGTTCGTGAAGCACTGCAGTGATGTCTTTGCCCGCCACGGCTCCGAAAACGATCGTCGCCTTCTGATTGGGAAACTGCTCACGCCATGTTTGAGCGAGCACACGGGCTGCGTCGAGATTGTGAGCGCCATCAAGGATCACATCGGCACGCAGCCGCTGAAACCGCGCCGGCCATTCCACCTGCTTCAAACCGTCTTCGAGCACCTTCGCGGGCAAATCGAGTCCAGCGGCACGCAGAGCCGCGAGAGCCAGTGCCGCATTCCAACGCTGATGTGGCCCCGAAAGTCCCAGGGGAAGCTCACAAGGCTCAGTGGCTAGAGTAAGCGGTGCGTTCCTTTCGCGAGCAGTGGCTAGCAAGACATCGAGAGCCTCCCGGTCCTGCGTTTGCGTCACAAAGGGCACGCCGGGCTTGATGATGCCGGCTTTCTCGGAGGCGATCTTCGCGAGCGTGTCGCCGAGGATCTGCATGTGATCCCAGCCGATGGGCGTGATGACGCTGACGATAGGCGTGATGGCATTCGTGG
>JBJONJ010000469.1:0-6459 GCA_046051905.1 Verrucomicrobiota bacterium | reverse complement strand
CACTGCTCCAGCGAGAGCTCCTCCGCTCGCACGGACGCGGCCACGCCGAGAGCCTCCACCAGTTCCACCCAGCTCCGTGGCGGGTCCGGCAGCAGGTTCTTGAGCTGCTTGCGACGCTGCGAAAAGCCCATCCGCACCAGCCGATCAAACAACACACGATCAAACACCGGCAGCGTGGCCGGATCACGCGGCGTGAGACGAATCACCGCCGAATCCACCTTTGGCCGCGGATTAAAAACCTCCGGCGGCACGATGCGCAGCATCTCCACGTCCCAATCCTTCTGCACCAGCAGCGAGAGAGCGCCATAGCCATCCTCACCCAGCTTGGCCCCGAGACGCTGGCACACTTCTTTTTGCAGCATGAAGACCGCACAACCCACGGGCGAAGGCGGTGTGAGCCAGTGCTTCAAAATCTCACCGCCCACCGAGTAAGGCAGATTGCCGACCAACTTGAACGGCCCATGCCGGAACCACGGCCTCAAATCAATCCGCGTGGCATCCTGGGCAATCACCTCCACGTCGTCGCGACCTTCAAAACGACGCTGCAACTCCGGCGCGAGCTGATAATCCTTTTCGACCAGCACCAGCTTCTTCGGCCTGCCAACGAGATGCTCCGTGAGCGCTCCCATGCCCGGTCCGATCTCCACCACCAGCGGCGCCTCGTCCGGCAGGATCTGATCGGCGATCCACTTCGAGATGGATTCATCGACGAGGAAATTCTGCCCCATGCTTTTGCGCGGGGCAATCTGCACACCTTCACGGCTGCGCAGCGTTCGGCGGGGGGATGAGTTCTTCATGTCCTGCGCATGGAGAGAGCCGGGGGGCCTTGTCAAGATTCACGCCCGCACACCAAGGTTTCCGTTCGGTGAAGATGCTCTCCGGCGTGGCCGCGTGCCTTCACGACAGGAATTCCGTCACCAAAAGATCCCGATCTCCTCCAGACGGCAGCACAACCTGAGTCTTGCACACTCGCCACGGTGGATTACGCGTGATCACCATGAGCCACAGCACCTCCGAAACGCCATCCCCAGAGACGGAAGATCCAGGCGAGCAAAAGCCCAAGAAGCCCGCCTCCGCAGAGGAGATCAGCCAGAAGTTGGAGGACTTCATCAAGAACACCCTTGGAGGCCAGGTGCTTTTCACGCGCATCGACGGACCGGCATCTCGTGACCGGAAACAGACCGCCGCGAAAGACGAGACTCCGGTGGCAAAGGAGGGGGGAACCGCTTTTGCCTTCCATTTCAAACCGGCGGACATCAAGGCGCACCTCGACCGCTTCGTGATCCGGCAGGATGAGGCAAAGAAGGTGCTAGCGACGGCGGTGTGTGACCATTACCACCATGCCCGCATGCTGCGGGAGCATCGCGAGCAGCATCCAGAAGCCCCGCCCCTGGAGTTCTCGAAGCAGAACGTTCTCATCATCGGGCCCACCGGCGTGGGAAAGACATACCTGGTGAAGCGCATCGCGGACCTCATCGGGGTGCCGTTTGTGAAGGCAGACGCCACCAAGTTCAGCGAGACGGGCTATGTGGGCGCGGATGTGGACGACATAGTGCGTGACCTCGTGACGAAGGCGGACGGAGACATCGAACTCGCCGAGCATGGTATCATCTACATTGATGAGATCGACAAGCTGAGCAGCGGGCCGGAACGTCTCGGACGCGATGTGAGCGGCCGCGGGGTGCAGACGGCGCTCTTGAAGCTGATGGAAGAGACGGAGGTGCCGCTCTACTCGCAGAACGACATCCGCAGCCAGATGCAGATGATGTTCGACAGCCGCAAAGGCCGCACCGGCCGGGAGGTGATCAACACGCGAAACATTCTTTTCATCGTCAGCGGTGCCTTTTCCGGGCTGGAGAAGCTCATCGAAAAACGCACCAACCGCAAAGCCATCGGTTTCGTCTCCGCAGGCGCTCCGGAGCGCACGCCCGTGGAGCATCTTTTCCGGGATGTCATCACCAAGGATTTCATCGACTACGGCTTCGAATCGGAATTCATTGGCCGGCTGCCGGTGCGTGTCGTTTGCGATCCGCTCAGTGCGGATGATCTCTTCGCCATTATGAAAACGAGCGAGGGAAGCCTCATCCGCCAGTATGAGCGGGAGTTTGCTGCCTATGGCATCCAGGCTGTTTTTCATGATGATGCCCTGCGCGAGATCTCCTCACGTGCCACCGGTGAAACCACGGGCGCACGCGGTCTGGTCACCGCCTGGGAAAGAGTGCTGCGTGATTTCAAGTTTGAGATGCCCAGCCTGGGCCTGCCGGAGCTGCAGATTGATGCCGAACTGGTTCGCCATCCGGCTGCCGCGCTTGATCGTTGCCGGGAGCTGGCCTCGCGTCGCATGGATCAGATGGGGGAGGCTCATGCGCATGATGTCAAAATCTGGGTGGATGAGTTTTACAACCAAACCGGTTTTGAGCTGCGCTTTGAGCTGAGCGCCATCGCAGCGATCGCCGCACGCTCACAGCGCGAAGGCCGGAGCATCGCCGCCATGTGTTCCCAGCTCTTCAAAGATTACCCGTTTGGACTGAAACTGGTCTCCCGCAGCACCGGCGTGACGCAATTCACCCTTCCTCCCGAGGCCATCGAGCATCCAGATCCCTGGTTGAGCGAACTCGTCGTGCATGCCTGCCGTCCAGCTGAACCGAGCACGGACACGGCTGGCGAAGTCTAAAGAACCTCAACGTCCCGTCAGACGGTTCCAAAAGCTGCCACTCTTGGGCTTGGGCACGGCTGACTTGGGAGGCTCGCCGCCTTGCCGTTGCGGTCCTCCTGGCGATGAACGTTCCGGACGCCGCTTTTGCTCCTGTTGATGACGCGGCGACTGCCTGGATCGCTGCTGCTGGTGGCGGCGTTCGGGGCGGTCAGGCTCCTGGTCGAGCGATTGAGGCGAGGCTTTGTAGTCGAAGTTTTCGGCCCGCTTCCTCGTGATGCCGCGACCGATGAAGCGCTCCAAGCGGCGCAGGTCGTCCATTTCATCCGAGGAGACAAAGCTGATGGCATCGCCAATGGCCTGGGCACGACCCGTGCGCCCGATGCGGTGGACGTAGTCCTCAACGATATGCGGGAAGTCAAAATTGATGACGTGGGAGATGCCATCCACATCAATGCCACGAGCGGCGATGTCCGTGGCGACGAGCACGCGGACGCGGCCGACCTTGAAGTCATCGAGGGCCTTCAAACGCTGGTTTTGCGAGCGGTTCGCATGCAGTGTGGCGCACTTCACACCGGTCTGCTCCAGCTTGCGGGCGATTTTGTCGGCTCCGTGCTTGGTGCGGCTGAAGACGAGCACCATCTGCAGCGCATCATCCCTTAGCAGATGAGAAAGCAGCGGCAGCTTCAGATGCTTCGGCAGTTCGTAGATGTGTTGCGTGACGGTTTCAGCAGGATTTGAACGCTTGCCGATCTGCACCGTCTTGGGGGCATGCTGGAACTCATGCGTCAGGGACTCGATCTCCTTCGAGAGCGTGGCAGAGAAAAGCAGCGTCTGGCGCTTCCTCGGCAGTTGCTGAACAACGCGGCGGATGTCCGGCAGGAAGCCCATGTCGAGCATGCGATCAGCCTCATCGAGGACGAGGTATTCGAGCTTGGAGAAATCAGCGCAGCGCTGGCCCATGAGATCGAGCAGGCGTCCTGGGCAGGCGATGACGATGTCGCTGCCGGCGCGGAGGGCGTCCTTTTGCGGCTTTTCACCGACACCGCCATAGACCTTGGCGATCTTGAGCGGGAGATGCTTGGCATAGGCGAGCACGTTTTCCTCAATTTGAGCCACCAGCTCCCGGGTAGGGGCGATGACGAGCACACGGGTGTGGCTACGCTGGCCGGGCTGGAGCGGCTTTTCGGTGAGTTTGGTCAGAATAGGCAGCGTGAAGGCCGCAGTCTTGCCGGTGCCGGTCTGCGCGATGCCAATGAGGTCTCCACCGGTGATGATGGCCGGGATGGCGGCAGCCTGGATGGGCGTGGGCTCGGTGTAACCGGCGTCTTGAATGGCAGCGAGGATTTGCGGCGCAAGGCCGAGGCTTTGAAAGGACATGGACGCCCATAAGCCAAGCGTGGGGAGATGCGAGCGGTTATCTAGAGGAGAGCTGGAGTGGCGGCCGGGCACTGGCAGAAGGACAGGAACAACTCCCATCCTCCAATACGCCACCACAGCTCTACTGACGTCATACAGCCGTCGCCAACGCCTGATCGAGGTCGGCGAGAATGTCGTCGATGTGCTCGATGCCGATGCTGAGGCGCACGAGGTCCGGCGTGATGCCACCGGCGGCCTGCGCATCTTCGCTGAGCTGGCTGTGCGTGGTGCTGGCACTGTGAATGGCGAGCGACTTGGCGTCGCCCACATTCGCGAGGTGGCTGAAGAGCTTCAGGCTGTCGATGAACTTGCTACCGGCCTCCTTGCCGCCCTTGATACCGAAGACGACCATGCTGCCGCCTTTGCCGCGCAGGTATTTTTGGTTCGCCTTGAAATGCGGATCGCCTTCCAGACCCGGGAAGCGGACCCAGCTCACACCAGGATGCTTTTGCAGATGTTTCGCGACCGCAAGAGCGTTCTCGCAATGCTTTTCCATGCGCAGCGGCAGGGTCTCGATGCCCTGGAGCAGGAACCACGAATTGTCCGGGGCGATGCAGGCACCGAGGTTGCGCAGCGGCACGGTCCGCATGCGGAGAATGTAGGCCAGCGGCCGCAGCGGCGCGGGCAGGTCGATGCCCCAGCGCAGGCCGTGGTAGCTATTGTCCGGCGTGGTGAAGAGCGGGTGCTTGCCGCCGGCCCAGTTGAACTTGCCGCTGTCGATCACGATGCCGCCGATGCCCGCGCCGTGGCCGCCGAACCACTTGGTCAGCGAATGCACCACGATGTCCGCGCCATGTTCGAGCGGCTTCGTGAGGTAGGGCGTGCTGAAGGTGCTATCGACGATGAGCGGCAGACCGTTGTCATGCGCCACTTTGGAGATGGCGTCGAGATCGGCGATTTCGAGGGCTGGGTTCGATACCGTTTCGCAGAAAAGCGCTCGCGTCTTGCCGTCGATGGCCTTGCGGAAGTTCTCCGGGTCGTTGCTATCGACGAATTTCACCGTGATGCCGAGCGCGGGGAGGATGTCGTTGAACTGCGTGTAGGTGCCGCCGTAGAGATTGCGGGCGGAGACGATGTTATCGCCCGCCTGGGCGAGGTTGATGATCGAGTAAAACACCGCGCTGGTGCCGCTGGCGAGGCCGAGACCGGCCATCTCGTGAGCCCCTTCCAGCAACGCGACGCGCTTTTCGAGCACGTCCGTCGTCGGGTTCATGAGGCGGGTGTAGATGTTTCCCAGCTCCTTCAGGGCGAACAGGTTGGCCGCATGCTCGGTGTTTTTGAAAACGTAACTGGCCGTGCGGTAAACCGGCACCGCGCGGGAGCCGGTGGTGGGATCTGGGACCTGGCCGCCGTGGAGGCAGAGTGTTTCGAGTTTCATGGTTGGAACGTGGTTGGAGTGAAGAACAGCAGCGTGATGCTAGCTGCCTGCATTTCTCACGTCAACGACACGACTCCGCGACGCCTCATTGAGGCTCAAAGACTCACAAATTGGGCTTTCCTCACCTCAAGCGATGATGCCCAGCTTCTTCAGCGTGGTCGTCAGCTCATCCACCTTGGCCTTCTCCATGCCCACGAGTGGTAGGCGAAGCTCATCGGAGCAGTGACCGGCCAACGCCATCGCCGTTTTGATCGGGATGGGATTGGTGGCGAGCTTCAGGAAGGCGGCGAAGAGAGGATAATACTTCGCGTGGATCGTGTAGGCGGAGGCGTAATCGCCTTTGAGGGCGAGCTTCACCAGATCGCTGATCTGCTTCGGGATAAGGTTCGAGGCCACGCTGACGATGCCGCAGCCGCCCACGGACATGAAGGGCAGCGTGAGGCCATCATCACCGGAGAGGATCTCAAAGTCGGCCGGCAGGAGCTGCTTCATCTGGCTCACACGTTCCGGATTGCCACCGGCTTCCTTGATGGCGCGGATGTTCGGGCAGCTCTCGGCGAGGCGCACGAGCACATCGAGACCGATCTCGATGCCGCAGCGGCCCGGGATGCTGTAAAGCATGATCGGCAGCTTCGTGTTGTCGGCGATGGCCTTAAAGTGCTGATACAGACCTTCTGGCGTCGGCTTGTTGTAGTAAGGAGCCACCTGGAGGGAAGCCGTCGCGCCAGCGGCCTCGGCTTCCTGGGTCAGTTCGATGGCCTCGCGAGTGGAATTCGAGCCCGTGCCCGCCATGACGCCACCGCGGCCCTGGGCGAACTCCACGCTGAGCTTCACCACGCGGGAATGCTCGTCATGATCGAGAGTGGGAGACTCGCCCGTCGTGCCGCATGGCACGATGCCGGTCACGCCGTTGTCGAACTGGAAATCAACGAGACGTTTGAGCGCGGCTTCATCGACTTGGCCGTTCTGAAAAGGGGTGACAATGGCGGTGTGGGTTCCTGCGAACATG
>JBJONJ010000468.1:0-8056 GCA_046051905.1 Verrucomicrobiota bacterium | reverse complement strand
GGGCCTCTCTGTCATCATAGCCCTCAGCACCATGAAACAGCTCCTCTTTGACCACGGAGCATAGCCAGACCTCCTCTGGAGGGACAAGCCGCAGCCTTTCCTGCAAGGGGCGGCATCGTCCTTTGAGCAGGATGATCCAGTGATTGGTATCCAACAACCAAGGCATCACCAAGCCTCCCTTTTCTCGAAAGGCAGTTCAGGTGGCTCACTCCACTCGACACCTTCCATCGAGCCATAAAGATGCTGCCAGTAAGACTCGAAATGGTCCGTGGCCGGAGCGGGTGGTGTGTTGCGAGGCATCAACGCTCGTAGTTGGGCCAAAATCTCCCGCGCCACGCTCTCGGGCGCACGGGCGGCTTCTTCGATGAGGAGAGTTCTTGCTGACATGTGGTGATGATGCTGGGAAAAGGCGTTTTGGTCAAGGCAGGCTGTGTGATTCATCCTTGTCAGTGGCAGCACCCTCTGCTGCGATGGAGCTATAACGTTTCTACAAATCAGCCCATGGATGAACAACCCACCCTCTCCGATATCGCCCGCCGGCTCGGCATCTCGAAGATGACGGTCTCGCGTGCCTTGCGTGGCGAGCGTCATGTGGGGGCGGCGATGCGGGAAAAAGTGCGGCAGGTGGCGGAGGAGATGGGCTACCGGCCCGATCCCGAAATCGCGAAGCTCATGACGCACATGCGGCGCACGCGAGCCAAGGCCGCGCCACGCACGCTAGCCTTCGTGTGGGCGGAAAGGGATGCGGAAGAGATCGCCGCCTCGTCCTGGTCGCAACAATTGGTGCTCGGCGCACGTCGGCAGGCGCAAAGACTCGGTTTTGAGCTGGAGGAGTTTTATCTCAAAGCCCGTGGCATGACCGGGAGGAGGCTTTCAGGCATCTTGGAGGCACGCGGCATTCCGGGCTTCATCCTCTCACCGCTGATCTCACGCAGTCGCGGCCATGTGAGCATGGCCTGGGAGAAATTTTCGAGCGTGGTGATCGGCCTCGGCTATGCGAGGCCCGCGCTGCACCGGGTGCATCACCATCACTTCCTCGGCATGATGACCGCCCTGCGCAGGCTGCGAAAGCAGGGGCACAAGCGCATCGGCTTCTACTGCGGCAGCACCATCAACGAGCGCATGTTCCGAGCGTGGTCGGCCAGCTTTCTCGCGCACCATCCTCTCGCAAAGCCCGGAGACTTGCTCGCACTGCGGGAATCGCCATCGAAGCACGACTTCCTCGCCTGGGTGAAAGCGGAGAAGCCTGAGGTGGTCATGGATGGCGGTCAAATCATCAAAGACTGGCTCAAAACCATCCCTGAAGCCCGGCGCCCCCGCCAAGTCACCCTCGGCTGGCGTGCCGACCATGCCGATGTGCCCGGCATCGACCAACAAGCTGATGTGCTCGGTGCCGCCGCCGTGGATCTCCTCGTCGCGCAGTATCAGCAAAACGAGCGCGGCGTTCCCGAGGCACCACGCATCGTGATGACCGAGGGCGTGTGGCGGAGTTGAAGTAGGCGCATTCGCCAGAATGCGGTGCAAACCTCGTTCTGGCGAACGAGCCTACTCACTGCCTTGCCACTCACCCTTCCAGCGTGTGGATGAAAAGACCGGAGCGGAGCTTCGGCTCGAACCAGGTGCTCTTCGGCGGCATGATGGCATCCACGTCGCTGATCGCCATGAGCTGATCGACGGTGGTGGGATACATGGAGAAGGCCACGGTGTGCTCTTTGGCGTTCACAAGCTTTTCCAGCTCGGCGGTGCCGCGGATGCCGCCGATGAAATCAATGCGCTTGCTGGTGCGTGGATCGTCGATGCCGAGGACGGGCTTGAGCAGGCGGTCCTGCAGGATGCTCACGTCGAGCTGGTCGATGGGGCTGGCGTTGGGCGCGGGCTTCCATTCGAGCAGGTACCACTGGTCTTTGAGATACATGCTGCACTGGCCGGGCTGCGTGGGTGTTTTCACCGTGGTGGGCTTCATGGTGAAGATCTCGCCCACCTTCTTGATGAACTCCTCGCGGTCGAGGCAGTTGAGGTCTTTGACGGCGCGGTTGTAAGGCAGGATTTTCAGTTCGTTGCCGGGGAAGAGCACGCTGAGGAACCAGTTGTAATTCTCCTGGCCGTTGTGCGCCTTGTTGGCTTCGCGGCGCAGTTTGCTCACGCGGAAGGCGCTGGCGGCGCGGTGATGACCATCAGCCACGTAGGCGCAGGGCACTTGGCTTTCAAAGAGGGAGGTCAGCGAGACGCAGGTGCCGGTGCCCACACGCCACACCTGATGGCGCACGCCATCAGGCGCATTGATGTCGTAGATCGGCTCTTCGCTGTCGAGCACGCCCTGGATGAGCGCGGCGATGGCGGGTCGCTGGCGGTAGGTGAGGAAGATGGGGCCGGTGTTGGCATCGAGCGTGTCCACCAAGCGTGTGCGGTCGTCCTCCTTGTCCTGGCGGGTCTTTTCGTGCTTCTTGATGACGTTTTTCTCGTAGTCCTCGGTGTGGCAGACGGTGACGAGGCCGGTCTGGCTGTGTCCGGCGATGGTCTGGCGGTAGAGGTACATGCAGGGCTTGTCCTCGCGGACGAGCACACCAGCGGATTGGAGCTGGAGGAAGTTTGCCTTCGCCTTGGCATAGACCTCGGCGGAGTAGGGATCGACTTCAGGATCGAGGTCAATCTCGGCGCGGTCCACATGCAGGAGGCTGTGAGGCTTCCCTTGGGCAAGGGCGGCGGCTTCTTCGCGGTTCACCACGTCGTAGGGGACGGCGGCGACTTCGGCGGCGTGTTTCGGGGCGGGGACGAGACCTTTAAAAGTGCGGATGCGCATGACATCCCGGCGATAAAGCACGGCGGAGTCTTGTCAACCCGGCGGGGCAAAAGCCTCCACCTCAAGACTGGGGCAACTTTTCATTTCCCATTTCGCGAGCCTGTTCTGATATGCGGCGTGCCAGAAACCTCCGCCAAGACCTCGCCGATGCTCCAGACGCTCTTTTGGGGCTGGGACGCGCCTGTGGTCGAAAAAGCGGTGGAGCATTTGATGGCGGGCTGGGATGAAAAAGCAGCGCTGGACCTTTCGGAGACCTTCATCCTCGTGCCGAATGCCGAAGCGGCGCGGCGGCTGCGTGAGGCGCTGGCTCGCCGGGCGGGCGCGGCCTTCATTCCGCATGTGGGACTGCCTGAGACGGTGCTCATGCCACCCTCTGCGAGAGTCAAAGCGGCCACCTCCTTGCAAACGCACCTCGCCTGGCATCGGGCGCTGGAGCAGGCGGAGATCGAAAAGCTGGATGCGCTCTTCCCCAAGCTGCCACCGCAGCGTGGCTGGGCCTGGTTGGCGGAGACAGCTCGCATGCTGACGGAGCTGCAATCGCTGCTCGGAGCCGGTGGCTGGACGTTTGAGGCTGTTTCACAGGCCGCACCCGCGGCCCACGATGGGCAGCGCTGGCGTGAACTGGCCGCGCTGGAGCGTTTTTACCTTCGTGAACTTCAAAAGCTCAGCGTGAGCGATGCGCAGCAGATGAAGCGTGAGCATGCGGCGGCTCCGATCCTGCCCGCAGGCATCCAGCGCATCATCGTGATGCCTTCGCCGGACCTTCCGCCCCTCATGGATCGCTGGCTGGAGGCCTGTGGCGTGCCGGTGACGGTGATCGTGCATGCGCCGGAGGAGCACGCCCAGGCTTTCGATGCCTTCGGGCATCCGAAAACGAGCTTCTGGGGTGAGGACACAAACTTCATCCTGCCGCTCGATGAGCGTGCGATTCATGTCGCCCGCGATCCATCGGTTCAATCCGCCGCCGCGCTTGATTTGATCCGCACCGCCGTGCCGCAAGGCCGTGTGGCGCTCGGCGTGTGCGATGCGGAGGTGGCTTCGCTGCTGAATGAAAAGCTCTCGCTCGAAGGTGCGCATGCGTATGAGCCAGGTGGCGTACCGGTGCATGAAGACGGCCTCTGGCATCTGGTCTCGCAAATGCAGACGCTGCTCGCCAGCGGCTCGTGGAAGGCCTTCGCGGCGCTGCTGCGCATCAGCGAGGTGCGTGAAATGCTCGTGCCGCGTGCCTCCGCCACCAAGCTGCTCGCCGAGGCCGATGCCTTCGCCGCCGAGCATCTGCCGGTGACGCTGCAACATGCCGCCGAGTTTGATCTGGAGGTGAACTCGCCGCTGCGTGCCGCCATCAGCGCCGCACGCCAGCTTGTGCAGGAAATGACGCGTCAGAGCCTCTTGAAGGCTGCACGGCAATTGATCCTCAAACTCTACGGTGAACGCGTTTTTAATCCCGAGGCTCCGGGACATCGTGAACGCACGGAGCTGGCCTCCGAGTGGCTTCAAATCACGGAAGAGATCGAACGCGAGACCGCCCGCTTCGAGCTGAAGCCCTCGTTTGAAGAAGCGTTTGCCCTTTCGCTGGAGCGGCTGTCGCAAAGCCGGCTCGCCGAGCCGCGTGGTGAGATCGACCTCGTGCTGCAAGGCTGGCTGGAGCTGCTGTGGGAGCCGGCACCGCATCTCATCGTCACCGGCATGAATGAGGAGCATGTGCCCGGCATCTTTCTCAGCCATCCGTTCTTGCCTGACACGCTTCGCGAAGAACTCGGTCTGCCATGCCAGGCCACACGCTTTGCCCGTGATGCCGCCATCCTCGCCGCGCTGGCGCATCAGCGGCAGGCAAACGGCTCCCTGCACCTGCTCTGCGGCCAGTGGAGCGAGTCCGGCGATGCACTGCGCCCTTCGCGACTGCTTTTCCTATGCGGCGACAAGCAACTGCCCGCTCGCGTGACGCATCTCTTCCCCAAAGACGAAGAATCAGGCACAACCACCGAACCCGCCCGCACGCTCGCCTGGCCGCTGGAGCCTCGCGCCGACCTCCCGCCGCTCGAAAGCATCTCCCCCTCGCGGCTCAAAGCCTACCTGACCTGTCCTTTCCGCTATCATCTGGAAAACAACCTCCACATGAGCTCCGTCGATCCGGCGAAGCGTGAACTCGATGCGCTCGATTTCGGCAATGTGATCCATCACGCCTTTCACCAACTCGCCCAGGATGCCGCCATGGCAGCGTGCGATGATGCCAAGAAGCTCGCTGATTGCCTCATCGCCGCCGCCGAGGCCCGCGTGCATGAACTGCATGGCAAGCGTCCCGCGCCGCTCATCTCCCTCCAGCTCGAAAGCATGCTGCAACGCCTGCGCCAGGCTGCCATCCAGGAGGCCAGCCATCGCGCCGAAGGCTGGCGCATTCAGTTCTCCGAACTCGATCTGCATCTCGATCATCCATTCCACCTCGATGGCGTGCTTCTGCGTGGTCGCATCGACCGCGTGGAGCGAAACGAGCACAGCGGCCAGCTCCGTCTCCTCGACTTCAAAACCGGCGACAAGCCCCGCACACCTCTCGAAGCGCATTGGAAGAAGGTCACCGCTCGCACACGCCTCACCGAGGCCGATGAGTGGAAATGTTTCGATGCCCCCGATGGCACCCGCCAGATGTGGCTTGACCTCCAACTGCCGCTCTACGCCCTCGCCATGCAGCATCGCGGCCTGCGTCCGGATTCGCTCGCCTACTTCGTCCTGCCGAAAAGCATCCAGGACACCGCCTTGATCGAGTGGGCGGACTTGTCTCCTGCCATCCTCGATGCCGCGCTCGCCTGCGCCACCGAGGCCGTGCGCCGCATTCGCGCCGGTCAATTCTGGCCCCCGAACGAAAACCTGCGCCACGATCCCTTCGCGGAGATGTTTCTCGGTGATGTGATGGGCATCATCTCATCGGACGCTGCGCAAAGGCTTTCCGGGGACGTTTGAGCAGATGTACGTTGTTCACGCTTTAGCGTGTCAGTGAAGGCACGCTAAAGCGTGAACAACAAACTTAGATCTCACACCGCGATGATCTCCTTCGCCACGGAGCCATAGACATCCGTCAGGCGGAAGTCGCGGCCGGCGTAGCGGTAGGTGAGGCGCTCGTGATCGAGGCCCATCAAGGCGAGCACCGTGGCGTGCCAGTCATGGATGTGCATTTTGTTCTGCACGGCCTCGTAGCCGTAGTCGTCGGTCATGCCGTAGTTCATGCCGCCTTTCACACCACCACCGGCCATCCACATGCTGAAGCCCTTGTTGTTGTGATCGCGGCCGTCATCGCCCTGCGAGTGCGGGGTGCGGCCGAATTCGCCGCCCCAGATGACGAGCGTGTCCTTCAGCAGGCCGCGGGCCTTCAGATCGGCCAGCAGACCGGCGATGGGTTTATCGACCTGATTGCCGTTCCGCTGGAGCGTGGCTTTGAGGTTGAAATGCTGGTCCCAATTGCCGTGGGTGAGTTCGATGAAGCGCACGCCAGCCTCCACGAGCTTCCGCGCCATGAGGCACTGCTTGCCAAAGGTGTCCGTTTCATCATCGCCGATGCCGTAGAGTGATTTGGTGGCCTCGGTTTCCTTGGAGAGGTCGAGCACCTTCGGCACCTCGGCCTGCATGCGAAAGGCGAGTTCGTAGCTCTCGATCACGCCTTCCACTTCGGAGCTCACGCCGCCGCTTTGCTGCATGTTCGATTTGTTGAGCGCCTGCACGAGATCGAGCTGCGTGCGCTGCGCCTCGGTGGTGAGGCGGTTGTTTTTGATGTTGGCCACCGTGGCCTGCTCATTGCCTCCGCCGAAGCGCCTCGCCAAGGCGGCAGGCAATCCGGGGATGCCGGAGCCACCGACCTTCGTGCCCTGATAAATGGCCGGGAGGAAGGCGCTGCCAAAGGTGCGGGTGGCATTGCCGGGCGGATTGATCGTGACAAAGCCAGGCAGGTTTTGATTCATCGTGCCTAGGCCGTAGAGCGTCCAGGCACCGAGCGAGGGCCGCACAAACTGTGTCGTGCCGGTGTGGAGCTGCGTGAAGGCCTGCGGATGCGCGGGCAGATCCGTGGCCATCGAATTGAGGAGGCACAGGTTGTCCGCATGCTTGGCCAGATTCGGCCATAGCTCGGAGATCCACAGGCCGCTCTTGCCATGCTGGGAGAATTTCCACTGCGGCGGCATCAGCTTCGCCTGACCGTAACGTCCCGCCGCGGAAGGTGCCTGCTTGCCCGCATCGGCGATGAGCTTGGGCTTGTAGTCAAAGGTATCGACATGCGACGGCGCACCCTGCATGCACAGGAAGATCACATGCTTCGCCCTCGGCGCGAAGTGTGGCTGCTTCGGTGCCAGAGGTCCGGCGGGTGCGGTTTCGCCACGCAACGCCTGCTCATGCGCCAGCGCGGCAAAAGCCATGTAACCAAAACCACTGCTCGTGGTCTTCAGAAAGCGGCGGCGGGAGGAGAAGTCGGTGCTCATGAGAGGGGCGGGTGTTGTTCAGCTCTCCTTAACCCGCTGGCTTTGGATTAGTTGCATGCTCTTATACGTCGGCGGATCTAGTTTCAGAGTCACCGCAGGGGGCGCGGAGTTCGGCAGAGGTCTTTGAGAGAGACCCAGCTATGTTTTTGTTGCCCGGCAATAGTCCGGGAGGGTAAAACGCTGTCATGAGCAGTTGGCTGCGTGTTGGTGCCAAACCGCTCAATCAGCTTACAATCCTTACCAATCACCCAAACCGAATGAATGCCGCTAACAAGACGAGCTCAGGAAGTATCTTGGGTTTGATGGCTCTGGGGTTCCTGGTTGGATTGAGTGTCAGCGGGCTTGCTTTATTGTTTACTGGAGCAGGTCATGGATGGGGTTCTGGCGCTATCTCGATTTTGAGCATCGTTGGGGCACCTCTAGCTGAGGTGGCTTGGGGAATGCGAGGTCGGAAACCTTCGAGGAAAGTTGCGGTGAGTGCTCTGGTTGTTGGGCTTGTCTCAGACGCATGGTTGTGCGCGGCGACAGTTAGCGAAGGTGTTTCCTATTTGAGCAAGGCCATGAGTGCTGTGCCGGTGCTATTCCTGCTTTGGTTGATTCTATTCATTGGATGGCAGCTCGTAGCGGCTGTTGCAGTTGGATCTCCCGCTGCAACAACCTCATCGTGAATACGATGGCGAACGGACATGGCGCCAACCGTCGTTGAACTTGAGAAGTGGAGAGGGCCATGAAGAGGCCTATTCGCAGAGTCCTGTGATGACTCATCCCCACTCTGCGGATCTCTGCGTCCTCTGCA